>WANZ01000030.1 GCA_015521515.1 Candidatus Iainarchaeum sp. | reverse complement strand
GGCAATGGCTGCGGGAGGTGCAGTCATAGGTGCTGGTCTGAAAAAGGGATCGGCGGTAGCTTTCCTTGGGTTCCCTCTATCCTTCTATGCAGCCTATAGATTGAGTAAAACCGACAAATATATGGATCTAAGGAGACGTATGCTCCTTCTATCCCAGCTTATAAGGTTGTATAGTGTGCCCAAGAAATGGAGGCGTTAGAAAACCTTTTTGGGTGTAACTGCAGATACTGAAACCTTATCGTAGGGTTTATCTTCCAACTTTATAAATGTATCCAAAAGGAGCTTAACCGCATTGATTAAAAGTTCTACACTAAGTTTTAAATGCCAATAAGATTAATTTCGTACTTTTCACCTTCTTTGGAAACATAGACAGTATATTCACCCTCTTTTAGTACGCCTTTGCTCTTATATTCCTTCAAAACCTTCTCGTAGGACGAGAGGGTAAATACCTCTACTCCGTAGATCCACTTTACCCTTCTAGAAATCCTTTTATCATGAGAAAAGGCCGAAATGGTGTATGGTGGATTAAATCTGGCTATCTTCTTCACTATTGAACCGTCGTAAACAGGGAGTAGAAGTACCTTTGTTCCTAAAGAGGTTGCCAATGTGTGTGCTGCGAGGGATACGTGATCCTCTATGCCTTCCATTATGGGGTCTTTGCAAGGGGAGATGTTTTCCTCTGCAGCGTCTGCAATCCTTCTCAATACCTCAACCGCTTCTACTGGATACTTCCCTACTGCGGTTTCATTGGATAACATGAGAGATGAAGCACCGTCTATTACAGCATTAGCTATATCAGATATTTCTGCCCTCGTAGGGTAGGGATTTTCCACCATGGATGGAAGAAGCTGGGTAGCTACAATGGCAGGAACTCCTCTCTGACGCGCTTTTTTGATGAGATATTTCTGTATGTGGGGTAGTTTTTCATATGGAACCTCCACACCTAGGTCTCCCCTTGCCACCATAATACCATCAGACGCCCTTATGATGTTGTCTGCATTTTCTACCCCTATGCTATTTTCTATTTTGGAAACAAGCCACATATCACCTTCCTTATCTTCTACAAAGTCCCGAAAGCTTTTCACATCGGCAGAAGAGTTTACAAAGCTTAGAAACAGAAGATCCACACCGTGTTCGATAGCCCACAGTATGTCTTCTTTGTCCTTTTGGGTAGGTAGCTCAAAACGAATCTCCACTCCCGGAAGATTGACAGATTTCCCTCGTTCTATCCTCCCCCCGGTTATTACAACAGCCTCTGTGTCACTGCGAGAAGAAATAACCTCCAACACGACCTTTCCATCATCTATAAGAATGATATTTCCCTCCTCAAGGTAGGGTTCTATATCTGTGGAAGTTCTTATATCCTCCCCAATCCTTACCTTTTCACCAACCCTCCACACTTCCTTGGAGGTGTGAGTTATCCTGATTGAGGGACCTCTTAAGTCGAGAGCCACAGGGTTGGTATCATCTATGTCTCTCCACATCCTAAGAAAACGCTCCCACTGATCCTTATTTCCATGATTGGCATTAATCCGTAATACTTCAGCGCCTCTTACTGTCATCCTTCTTAACACTTCTTTATCATCTACAGAGGGACCAGCCGTTACTATAATCTTTATCTTTCCCATCTCGGTCCCCCAAAAGTAGGGTTATGCAGACTGCATTTTTATCTCTATTTTTACCTTCTCAGGAATGGGAATTCTTAGCAACGCTTTCATTACCCTATCATCCGCTGGGATGTCAATGATCCTTTTGTGTATTCTCATTTCCCAGTGCTGATAAGTCTCACTCCCTTGACCATCAGGGGAATATCTTACTGCTACCCTTAGCTTCTTTGTGGGAAGTGGAATAGGACCCTTTACCTTTACACCCATACGTTTGGCAGTGTCTACAATGGTTCTTGCCGTTTCATCCAGCATCTTATAGTCTGTGGACCATAGCTTTATACGGGCGATCATACTATCACCTCAAATATAAAGGAAGGAAAGGAGGTTAACCACTCCTGGGCGTCACCTCCTTTACTACACCTACTGCTACTGTCTTGCTCATGTCTCTGATGGCGAACCTTCCCAGTGGTGGGAAGTCCTGGAACTTCTCTACTACCACTGGTTTTGTGGGTACTATTTCAACTAGTGCGCTCTCACCTGTTTTGATGTACTGTGGATTCTCCTCTACCACCTGTCCAGTCTTTGTGTCTATCTTCTTTAGTAGCTTGTCAAAGGTACAAGCTACTTGGGCAGTGTGTATGTGGAATACGGGTGTGTATCCAGCTGTTATGGCTGTGGGGTGGTAGAGTACTACTACGTGTGCTACAAACCTCTCTGCCACGGTTGGAGGATTGTCCACATGACCGACCACGTCTCCCCTCTTTACATCATCCTTTCCTATACCTTTTACGTTGAAACCGATGTTGTCTCCCGGTCTTGCTTCATCAAGGGGCTGGTGGTGCATCTCAATGGACTTTACTTCACCCTGTACTCCTAGGGGCTGAAGTATTACCTTGTCTCCAGGTCTCAGTACACCGGATTCTACCCTCCCTGTGAGTACTGTTCCTACACCTTTGATAGAGAGGGCCTTTTCGATGGGTATCCTGAGAGGCTTGTCCACCAGCCTTGGAGGTTCCTCTAGCAGGTCAAATGCTTCTACAAGTGTGGGACCATTGTACCAGGGCATGTTCTCGGATTTCTTTACCACATTGTCACCTTTTAGGCCGGACCCTGGTATTATGGCCTTTATCTTGTCTGCCTTGTATCCTACGGTTGCAAGGAACTTCTGAATCTCATTCTTTAGTGTCTCGAACTTGTTCTGGTCATAGTTTACCATGTCCATCTTGTTTACGAATACAATGATCTGGTCTATACCGAGGGTCTTTGCAAGGATGGCGTGCTCCCTTGTCTGTGGCATGATACCCTCTGTAGCTGCCACCACTAGTACTGCTGCGTCTGCCTGGGATGCACCCGTGATCATGTTCTTCACGAAGTCCTGGTGTCCTGGTGCATCAATGATGGTAAAGTAGTACTTCTTTGTTTCAAAGTCCCTGTATGCTATGTCTATGGTAATACCTCTCTCTCTTTCCTCCTTTAGCTTGTCCATCACGTATGCAAACTCAAATCCTACCTTTCCCTTTTCCTCTGCCTCTTTTCTGTATTCTTCTAACAGCCTTTCATCAATCAATCCCAGATCATAAAACAACCTACCTATGGTTGTGGACTTCCCATGGTCCACATGCCCTATAAATACCAAGTTAAGGTGGGGTTTTTCCCTTGGCATACATATCACCTCCACTACTCAAGGAAGTCTTCAGGTTTGGGTGGTTCAGGGCTCTCACCCTTTCGGGTTCTAACCTCCTTTACTATCTCATCCTGAAGTTCACGTGGAACCCTCTCAAATCCGGCAAATTCATATGTCCATATAGCTCTTCCCTGGGTTGCTGATCTAAGGGCGGCGGAGAACCCTATCATCTCTCTTACTGGTATCTTGGCCTTTATGATGACGGACTCGCCTTCACTGTTGATCTCCTCTATCTGGGCTCTTCTCATCTGTAGTTCCCTGTTTACATCACCCATATACTCTTGGGGGACGGTAATATATACATATTGTTTGGGTTCGTAGAGGAACGGATCAGCCATGAGCATAGCAGCGTATATGCCCCTCTTTACCGCTGGGATTACCTGGGCGGGACCCCTGTGTACAGCATCCTCATGGAGTACTGCATCGTCTAATACCACCTTTACTCCCATTAGTTTCTCCCTTGCAAGAGGCCCGTCGTTTGTAGCCTCTTGAAACGCTTGTATGATGAGTTCCTTTGTTTCGTGGAGGTACTGAACACCCCTTGTTCTATCCACAAAGACGTTTCCGTTGAAGACGGCCCATACATTCTTTGCATCCTCCGGATTCATACCGGCCTTTGTAAGCTCCTCGGCGTGTTGTTTTTCCTTGTATTTCCCTTCTGGTATCTCCCCCTCTCTGATGGCCTTTAGTACGCCATCTTCGAGGGGTTCCACGTGAATATAAAACTTGTTATGCCTATTGGGAGATTTAGATTCCACCGTCTGGGAAACTTTGCCCACGCCCTCCCTGTATACAACTGTGGGAGGACTCATGTTAACGGGAATACCATAATCATTCTCTATCCTATACTTTATGATCTCAAGATGTAACTCTCCCATACCGGAAACTATGTATTCGCCAGTCTCTTGGTTTATCTCAACCCTTACACTGGGATCCTCCTTTTGTATCTTTCTTAGAACCTCTCCAAGCTTTGCAATATCCTTCATATTCTTTGCTTCCACAGCTGCGGATATAACAGGCTCCAGGTTGGTCTTAAATGATTCGAAGGGCGGAATGGGTTCCTCGGAGAGCGTCTCTCCAGCCCATACATCCTTCAGTCCCACGATGGCTGCAATGTTTCCTGCGGGTATTTCATCTACTCTAAGCCTGTGGGGACCCATGTATATGGAGATTTGCTGTATGGTGGCCTCTGTTTTGTTGCCAATCATTCTTACCTTCATACCCTTCTTTAATGTGCCAGAAAACACTCTTCCTGTGGCTACCTCACCTGCATGGGGGTCTACAGACACGTCTGTAATGACCATTACAAGGGGACCGTTCGGATCACATGTTTGCATAGCCTTTCCAATGGAGGAGTCCTTGTCTCCGGGCCAGAGATAGGGTATTCTATACTTCTGGGCTGTTATAGGATCGGGTAGATGCTGGATCACCATCCTTATAACTACATCATAAAGGGGTGATTTCTTTGCAAGTTCCCTTTGTTGATCGTTGCTCAAATACTCGTATACATCCTTGAAGGTAATGCCGGATACCTTTGAGTAGGGAACAGAAAGAGCCCAGTTATGATAGGCAGAGCCAAAGGCCACACTTCCATTCTGCACGGAAACCTGCCACTTATCCTTAAATTCTTCGGGTGCATATTTGTAAATCAAATTATTTACGTCATTTATGATCTTTACAAAACGCTCCTGCATGGATTGGGCATCCAAACTTAATTCGTTTATGAGTCTGTCCACTTTATTGATAAATAACACAGGTTTTACCCTCTCCTTTAGGGCCATTCGGAGTACAGTTTCCGTTTGAGGCATAACTCCCTCTACTGCGTCTACTACCAATATAACGCCATCGACCGCTCTCATCGCCCTAACTACCTCTCCCGCAAAGTCTACGTGTCCGGGAGTGTCGATAATGTTTACAAGGTAGTCATTCCCCTGAAGTTCGTATACAATAGAGATGTTAGCAGCCATAATGGTGATTCCTCGCTCTCTTTCTGGTTCATAGAAATCTAGCATAAGCTGTTTGCCCGCAAGCTCTTCACTCATTAGCCCTCCGGCTGCTACAAGGTTGTCAGTAAGGGTAGTCTTTCCATGATCTATGTGGGCTACGATACCTATGTTTCTGATTCTCTCCCTCTCGTTCATAACCTTCTGAATCCTTTCAGCTACCTCCTCAAGCTTACCCATATGATCACCTCGAAGCCTTTGCTATTCTCTCTATCTCTTCCCTTCTTGAGATTGCAAAGCTTTGTGGATCGTTCTTTGAGGCCAGAATTAGTTCTTCAGCTAGCGCCTCTTCCACAGGAGTTTTGTTGTTAAAGGATTTGTAGAAAGCGGCAAGGGCAATATGCTTTAGTGCCATATCTAGCCTCTTAAGGGGAGAAACATCCACTGCAACAGGAATGATCACTCCACCCATTTGAACCCTCACTACATCCTCCCTCGGGCCTGCATTTACTACAGCATCTACCAGCACCTGTATAGGATTCCTCTTTGTTTTTTGCTCTACAATTTCAAAGGCCCTCTCTACAATTTTCATTGCTAATAGCTTCTTGCCTGTAGCTCCTCTTCCTCTTATGAACCTGCCTGCTACTTTTTTAGATCCTTGTCCACTTCTCATTAGCTTGTTTATGAGTCTTTCTACAATGAATATGTGTCTTCTCTCGAATCGCCTCTTTGCATATCTTCCGTGTGTGTGAGGAACTATCATAGGCTTTAGGCTGATATATGGGGACAGGGAGGGATCGTTAACCGTGACACCTTCCACGCTCCATCTTCCAAAAACTTTAATCTCCATGGTATCATCTCCTTGGTTTTTCCTTTCTGCCTGTTCTCAACATCTCGAGAGAAATACCGTTCACCATGATAACCATAAACTTTATACCCCACATGGAACCAATAGGTCCTCTTTGGGAGCCACCAAGGGAGGTAATGATTACTTCATCATGTTCCTCTACGAACTTTATGGCATTGTTTCTTGGCACATGCGCAGTGACTTCTCTACCGTTCTTTATAATCTGAACCCTTACTGCCTTTATGAGGCCTGAGTGTGGCTGTTTTTGCTCAACTTCTCTTTTCTCCAGTACTATGGCTCTTGCCATGGGAGCTCCTTCCAGTGGGTCGTGTTTTTTCAGCCAGTTGAGTAGTCTGTACTTCTTGTATTTTCTATCCTTCTTTCTCCATTTCTTCCTGTCCTTTACGAGCTTTGCAGCTGCAAACTCACCCTTTCCCATTAGGTCACCACCACACCATCTATATTTATGTATCGTTTTAGCAGCTCCTTTGCAATACGTATCTTCCTGTTTATACGATGTTTAAGGATCCTTTCGCTTTCCTTGTCTATTTGTACCCTTGCTATGCGCTTGCCATTCTTCTCCTCTATCTCTACGGATACGATATGTGCAGGGTGGAAAATGTTTTTAAGGAATCTCTGCACATCATCCGAGAACCCCACAATATCTACACGCTTTTGCAGGGCATCCTGAAGCTTCTTTACGTTGGATCCGTTCTTTCCTACAGCCTTGCCAACATACCTTTCGTCTACAAGGAAGACAACATGGTCCTCTCCTATGATACAATCTCTTGCATAAACGCCCGTTAGAGATTGGAAGGCCGAAAGAAGCCTTATTTGATCGGTGGTGAGCCTCACGTTGCTACCTCCTTGGCAAGTTCTAGTATGCTGGAATCGCCGGGATCATCTATGGAGATAACTGCTACCATATGGGGCCTTCCGAGCAACTCGCCCAATTGGATAGACATACCCTTAAAATAATACACTGGAACCTTGGAGATTTTGGCCAAATAGGTTACACGGTTCTTTATATCCTCTGGGGCATTTTCTGCCAGAATTATAAGCTTAGATCTGCCATTTAGCAAAGACTTTTCGCTCTCTCTAAAACCCAGCTTTACGTCTCCGGTTTCCATAGCACGCTTCAACTGAAACCTTAGATCCATCCTATCACCCGAGCTTCATCTTAAGCTTCACTTTACCTGTACCGGCCTTTATAGGTAGTCCCACAATGAGATTGTCAACAATACCATTTAAATGATCCACCTCGTTCCATATGCTTGCCTCCACCAAGTGCTTGTTAGTTTCTTCAAACGCTGCCCTTGCAAGCACAGACCCCTTCTTACCTGCAATACCAGTCCTTCCAATGGGCATGATAACCCCTCTTGCAGTCATCGCATCCGCCACCAGAGCGAGGTGCCTCTTGTCTACTAATAGATCTGAGCTCATGTATGCTTTGTATAACTCCTCTACAATAAGATATCTAGCCGCTTCTATGCCAAGAACCTCCCTTACCTCGTGTATATTGTTTGAGTATGTTCTTGTATGATCTACCTCGGGCCTCTTTAGTATAGCCTTAAGGTTTGTGCCAGAGGTAGTTATCATGTATTCATCCCCTTCCTTCTTCACAAGAGCCCTTTTAATGCCTTTTATTCCGGATATTTGGAGTTTCTCTATAGACTGAGACAATTTTCTTATCTCCATGAGAGGAGTGTCTTCCTTTAGCTTTATGGTAAACGTGTTTTTCTTTGAATCAAATGTACCTGATATTTTGGCCTCAAGCTTCTTTACAATTTCCCTAATATCTAAGCCTCTTCTAGATATTTCCTTGGTATTAAAGTGTATGGTTATGGTCTTCTTGACGAAGTCTTCTTTTACGTCTGCTATGTAGGATATTACAATTTCCTCCAGGCTTCTTGCAAGCTTTTGAGCCTTCTCTTCATCTTTGTTGTATGGGGGATTCAGGTATACATACATGACTGGTGTTTCTATCTTCTTAAGTCCGTCTACAATCTCCAATATGCGGTCCATACCGGAGGCTACGGACACCTCCGCAGCCCCGGCCATGTGGAATGTTCGAAGGGTTGCTTGGGTGGCTGGTTCTCCAAGGGATTGGGCTGTAACAACGCCTATAGCCTCCCACGGATCCACTAGATGAGTCTTATAGTACTCCTCAGCCGCCTTTAGTAAGGCTTCCTTTTCCTTTTTGGAAAGTTTTTTCTCCTTTGCAAACGCCTCAATCTGTTCCTTCATCCTTTCTGTTAGCATGCTTACCACCTCTTATCCTGCTTAGTAGTGTATCAAGGGGTAGTTCTCCATCCAATGCGTGCATGGGGAAGAGCCCATCATCTCCAAACATGAAGGAAATTACCGCATTGTTTGTAACTTCCCTTACGGTCATGTCGGGGAATGCTATAACGTCCATGAGAGCGTTGGATAACCTCCTATAGTAGTACCCTGAAATCTGGGTAGATACACCCTTGTCCACTTCTCCTATTCTTCCTCCCATACCCCAGAAGAAGAGACCCAACATGCTGAGCCCTTCTCTAAGAGATTCCTTTACAAATCCTCTAGGTTCTGCAGATATATCGCCTGGCTTGAAGTGGGCAGTTACCCTCCCCATAAACCCTCTGTGAGGTCTCTTCTCTCTTACGTATGCTTGTCCTATGAGGGCTGCCATGTTTATGATGTTACTCTCCTTACCTCTGGCCCCTGATATTACCATGGTAAATCCGTGGGCTAGGAAGGGATTCTTCAGGAACTCTTCAAACTTTTCCTTTATCACATCAAGAGTTACCTTCTTCTTTACCTCTTCTAGAGCGGTTACTATGTAGATTTCCAAGCTCTCCTCTTCGGAGAACCCAGGAATAGGCTCAAGCTTGCCCTTTCTGTAGAGCTCTATGTACTCGTTTACCTTCTTCTCCCCTTCCTCGATATACTTCTTAATCTTCTTTTCCAGCTCCTTGGATATCTTTAGCTCTTCGTAGGAAGTAGTAAACCCTAATATCTTGAATATCTTAGTTGCTATAATACCCATCCTGTTCACAAAGGTCTCTGCAGCATCGGGGCCATGCACTCTGTATATGTAATCCACGATTCTTCCCCCATCTCCCACTGCTCTTTTGTCTATTACACCGGAAACAAGTTCCCCGTTCTTTATAACAACATAAGCATCAACAGGACAGTCTTTACAGTCCTTGCAAAGTCCTATTTTTCTCATGGTATCACAAAGCTTTGATGGAAACTCCATATTCATGTCCTTTGGCAGTAGCATAGAGAAGATCTTTCTGCCAGACACATATCCATCTTTGTCTGCCTCAGGAACTTCATATATACCTGCATCGTAGAGTAGGCGGGCTGCTTGCTCCTTTGTAAGTTTTGTATCCTTCCATGTTAGGAGGAACATTCCAGTTATTACATCCTCTGCGGCTGCCACCAGTGCTTCTCCATGACGAGGGGAGAGCATGTTATACTTTACCGCTATAATCTCTCTTGCTTCCGTCTGGGCCTCCTTGGTCTGAACGAAGTGAATGTTCATTTCGTCCCCGTCAAAGTCTGCGTTATAGGGTGTGTTTGCAAGAGGATTAATACGAAGTGTTTTACCCGGTAGTACTTTCACTCTATGGGCCATGAGGGAGATCCTGTGGAGGGA
>WANZ01000029.1 GCA_015521515.1 Candidatus Iainarchaeum sp. | reverse complement strand
TCATCATATCCCTTGTATTTGCCAGCGTTATGGCATTGCTTTCCCTTGTTGCGGTTGGATTACTCATGGTAATTAGCGCTTCCAACCCTATTGTTGCAGCTTTAAACACGTTTCTAACACCTCTAATAGTTTTTATAATAGCATTTGGGGCTGCTCTTTCCTACCCCCGCATGAAAACCAATGAAAGAGCCTCCGTTATGGAAAAGGAGCTACCCTTTGCCCTTAGACATTTGGCGGTTGTTATCCGCTCTGGTATGAGCCTCTACAATGCCATGGAGTCCATTGCAGCTGCAAGGTATAAGGTACTCTCAGAGGAATTTAAAAGAACACTAAGAGAAATTTCCCAGGGAAAAACAACGGAAGAGGCTCTTGAGAGTTTCGCACTAAGATCCAGGTCAAAATGGGTAAGGCTGGCCATATCCCAGATCCTAAGATCACTTCGAGTTGGTGGAAACCTTTCAGACGCTATAAAGCGTATCGCAGAGGACTTGTCATTTGAACAGAGAAACAGAGTAAGGGAATTTGCTGAAAAGCTAAACATGATCGGAGTTGTATTTATGTTTGCAGGTATTGTGTTTCCAGCTATTTTATCCATGCTAGCAGGTATAGGCAACGCCCCCATGCAGAACAACATTCTACAAGCTTTTGGCATGCCACCAGAGACATTGAGGGTTATATACCTGGTTGCCATTCCTTTCTTTATGTTGGTGCTAGCAATCTTTGTAAGGAGGTCTGATCCCCTTGCCAGCTGAATGGATAAAACACTATGAGAATGTGGTAAAGCTAGCGTTTCCCAAGCTAAACGCCCGTTTTATACTAACCCTTGGTAGTGTGGTCTCTCTTATAGGAATAGCTCTCATACTCACTGGCTACTATCTGTTCGGTATTGTCATACTTATTGTGGGAATGTTTATTGTGTTTACACCCTACAAAAAAGGAAAGCAGATTGTGGAGAGCATCGAGGAAAATCTGGGTGATGCACTAAGGGAGATGGCAGCCGTGTTGAGATCTGGGGGTACCTTTGAGGTAGCCATAAAAGAGGTGATAGCATCTGAGTATGGAGAGCTATCAAAGCAGTTCTCCCTTATGCTAAAGGAGATTGAGGCTGGTAAATCCTTCATTGCAGCTCTAAACTCTTTATCCATGAGGATAGATTCCGATTTCTTGAGAAAGGCGGTCCTCATTATTACAGATTCGTTAAGAACGGGTGGAAGGGTAGCAGATATACTGGATGAGATTGCAGAAGACATTAGGAAGACTTATCAGATCAGGAAAGAGAGAAAGGCTAGAGTTTCTATGCAGTTTATGTTTATATTTGTGTCTGCAGCTGTGCTTGGACCTCTAATAGTGGGTATGTCCATGGGTATACAGCTCTTCATGATGAAAATTGGAGAGGACATGGTGAAAAGTGGCATGCAATCAGAGGAGTTTTTTAAACAGAAGGTTGCCACCTCGGAGGTTATAAATAACATTCTAACCTTGTATGTACTCATTCAAGCAGTATTAGCAGGTGCTGTAGGTGCTCTAATTAGAACAGGGAAAATGGTAGATGCTATGTCCTTGGTACCCATTATGCTATTCCTTTCTTACATGTTCTTTACCCTTGGAAAGTTATCAGTGCTTCTCCTTACAGGCGCATGCCCAAATGCACTTACCTGTATGTTGGATTTGCTGCTCTAACCTCCTTGGGAGTTACCACCCAGTGTAAGTGACCGGTTATTGCTCTCTTTACCATGGCTAAGGTATTGTAGAACGCTAACACCGGTCCCACAATGTAGGTAGAGAGGATAAAATGAGGGAAAAGGTGTAGTTTTCCCTTCTTATAAAGGGATACAAGACCGGCCACCACATAACCAGAACCTAACAACAATAAGATGGGTGCCATCTCAGGTGTGATAGGAGAAACTCCTACACCCCATAGATACAAGGACACTACCACAATAATTGCAACGACAGGAAATATAAGGTTTAGAAGGGGTATAACGAGGGCTAGCATCTTTTGTGTGAAGTTTATCTTCTTAGAATAGATAAGGGCCTTCCCATTAAGGTATAACGCTTCTAACATTCCTGTACTCCAACGCTGCTGCTGCACGCAAAATGTTTTCAATCCCCTCGGAAGCTGGCTAGGTGTTTCTGGAGAATGGAGGTAGGCTCCCCTGTAACCCTTCATAATAAGTCTCATGCTCATGTCCCCATCCTCTGTTAGGGTACCGTTCCTCCAACCTCCCACATCTTCAAGTGCCTTCTTTCTTATGGCCATAGCAGTACCTGATAGATAGGGAACTCCAAATCTGTCCATAAGAGGATAGAAGAGATAGTGATACATAAGGAGTGGAACACCTGCAAACACAGTTACAAGGTTTTCATCAAGGTTCTCAAAGTCCCATCTGGCCTGAACATAGGAAATAGAGGGGTCTTCAAAGGGTTTTACTACTTCCTCTAAGAAGTTATCCCTAGGTACAAAATCTGAGTCAAATACCACTATAATTTCTCCTTTTGAATGTTTTAATGCCTCATTAAGGGCTCCTGCCTTATATCCCTCCCTCCTATCCCTTCTTATAACCTTAATCCTTGGATCCTTTTCATATACATCAATAACACGTCTCGTTTCAGGATCATCGCTATCATCCACCACGATAACCTCAAAATGCTCATACTTTTGCCTCTTTAGGGCATCCAACAACCTTCCAACTATAATATCGTTGTATACAGGTACATGGACGCTTACAAAGGGCTTTTTTCTACTAGATGGATAGTATTTCCTCTGTATTGATAGGCTTGCAGCCGTGATAACATAGTACAAAAGGGATATAAGCAAGAATATTCCCAATATTGTGGTATACGCTAATTCTATCACACTAAGGTAATGGGCACCATACATTTAAAACCGTCCGTTCTATCACAGTGTGTGATAGTACTAGTATCAAGTTACGCCTTCTCCCTATTAGTAGTAGGATATTTGTCGCTTTTTGCTTCCCTAAAAATTATTTCACCCTCTACCATCATTCCAAATCTTGTGTTATCCCTCTCTGTATTCACATCCTCCGCCTATAACGAGTATGCCAGAAGGGGAGATCTAGAGAGACTGGAAACTCATCTTATAAAAGGTATTGCTGCATCGTTCCTGCACATACTTCTAGGAGGAGACAATTACACAGCTATTTTACTTTCCTCTCTCTCGTTTCCCATCTTTACTACACCCATAGCGGTTTCCCTTCTCCTTCTATTAGAAAACAGGTTATTAGTACTCTTTCTCACACCTATCACTGTATATAGTCTAGCTTCTCTCTCTTCTTCTCTTCAGAGACTTTTGGCGGGCCGGTCATGAGTCCTCTCACTACTTTCTCTATCTCTTTGTTGGCCTCTTCTAAATCCTTTAAATCCACTGAGAAGCCGAGAATCTTCTGCATAAGTTTTAATACCTCTGCTGCTGCACCAGGATCCCCATGGTTTGTCATTTGTCCAGAGGTTTTGCCCATAATACAGGCGCCTCTCATTCCCCTTTCCTTTGCATAACCAAGCAAGAGTCCTGCAATACCCGTAATGGTGCCTCCCCTGTCTATATCACAGCCCATATCTGTGAATGATTTTATAATATCTTCATGGGTAGCTGCGCACACCGTACCTGTTCCCTCTGTAAACCTTGAGGGGCCAATATCCATCCCTGCCATAGTGTATATCTCCTTTACGCCCCTCTCTTCAGCATAATCCAGTACAAATTTTGCATAAAGATGATGGGGCTCTGGGGATGCGTTGGGATCTATGGAGGGTTGTACATCCCCCGTAAGAAGAATGAAGGGTCTTTCTGCTTCCACATAGTAAAATGTGTTGTTCAATAATCTTAACACCCCTTTTTCATCCACCACCACAGCATGGGGAAACAC
>WANZ01000028.1 GCA_015521515.1 Candidatus Iainarchaeum sp. | reverse complement strand
TCAATGTCACTCTCATCGTTGTAGAGATAGAAGGAGGCCCTCACACTACCCCTATATACCCCCAACCTCTCATGAAGGGGCTGGGCGCAGTGGAAACCACTCCTTACACATATTTTTCTCCTTCCTAGTTTGAGAGCTAGGAGATGTGGATCGATGTCCTCTCTCCAAAAGGCTACTACCCCACCCCTTCTTTCATTTCCTATTACATGGAACCCCATATCTTCAAGTTCCTCCTTTAACTTCAATGCAAGGCTCCTTTCGTGCTCAAATAACCAGTCTATGTGTTTTTCAAGGTATTTAACTGCCTCCATAAAGCCTACTGCCCCTGCTACATTGGGAGTACCGGCTTCATACTTCCATGGGAGTTCATTCCACTCCACCTCTATTCCATCCCTGTAATGTACCTCCCTTATCATATCTCCCCCTAATAGGAAGGGCTCCCCAGCCTCTAGTAGTTCCTCCCTCATCCATAAAGCCCCCATGCCCATAGGACCTAGCATTTTATGGGCCGAAAATGCTATGGCATCAAACATGATCTTTGTTCTTATATGAGGTACGCTCTGAGCTCCATCCACCACAAGGATGCTTCCAGTCTCTTCACACTTTTCTCTTATGGGAGATATGTCTGTAATATACCCAGTAACGTTTGACGCTCCTTGGATAGAAACAACAGCAGTATTATCGTTAATGTGTTTCACAACCTTGTCTTCTGGAATAGTTCCATCCTCTCTTACATCCACCACCCTTAGTTCTGCCTTCATATCCTTTGCGAGCCTCCACCATGGAAGGAGGTTGCTGTGATGCTCTGATAGGGATACCACAATGTTAGAACCCTTCTTTACGAACGTTCTTAGAATGTGGGCTGCCAGGTTTAACCCCTCTGTGGCGTTCCTTACAAATACCACCTCTCTCCATTGTTTCACTCCTAAGAAGTCTGCCACCGCCTTATGAGCCTCCTCATAGAGTTCTGTGGACCTTTCTGCAAGCGGATACACGCCTCTGTGTACGTTGGCATTCCACCTCTCATAGTACTCCTTTATGGCATTTATAACACTGCTTGGTTTCTGGGTGGTAGCTGCATTATCAAGATAAACCCATTCTCTTAATAGGGGGAAGTCCTCCTTTAACACCTCCATCCCCTCCTAAAGCTGGGGTGTTTCACGATGGCATAGATGATCTCCATAATATCTGCGCACCCCTCATCCAACTTTCTATCAATCACCTCCTTCATCCAATCTGCTAACTCTCCGCCTCTCTTCCCTCCTATATACTGTGAAACAGCCGATTTTGACACACCAAGTATTTTTCCTATCTCGCTAAGGGTGTAACCCTTCTCCTTCAGTCTTATGGCTATATACTTCCTTACTCCTGGGAGCAATTCCCAAAATATGCGCTCGCAGCTCCATGCATCCTTGAGGGGAGTTATCATTGTTAACAATTGTTACCCTATAATAATTTAAGGTGAGATGTATACCTGTCTACCATCTCATCTGGGGCTGGTCCTATACCTATGGCGGTTATGGTGCCTGGTTCTAACTGGGTGAGACCTGCATCTCTAATAATTTCGGCCGGCAACTCCTTAGACACCTCCTTATATATATTTAACAGCTCCTCCTCACTGCTAATCTTAAGAACTATCTTCTTCTGCCCCTCTTTCATCCATTTTTCTACCCAGTTTCTGTTTACCCTCATCGTCTTAAGAAGGGCAGCAACACTTGCATGGGCAATCTGGGTGCAAAGTTTCCCCTTCCCCATCTTTAAGTCTTTCCTTACGATGATGACCTGCTTCATCCAATTAAGAAATGTTAACCTTATACATTAAACCTTTCCTAGGTAGAATCCGTCCAGCGTAAATATATGGAAGTGTTCTTCCTTTGAAGCAATAGGGCCCAGCCAGTTTTCCCTTTTGGTTATATCGTTTCCCACTATAAAGGGGGAGAAGGCCGGAAGCACTATTACTCTCTCCGATACCATCCACACCTTTACAAACTCCCTTTTAAAGTGCATATCTATGGGAAAGGATGGGTGGACGTGTCCGATGGCGGTAGGGTAGTGGGGGGTGCGGCGGTGGCCGTGCGTTATGTATAAATCACCAACCCACACACCATCCACCACATTGCCCACAATCTCCTCTATGTTTCCGTCGTGGTTTCCCTTTACAATGATGACATCGCCATATTTTTCCCCCGTTCTTACAAACGTTTTTACATACTCTGCCTCCTTTTTTGTAAAAACAGGTATGTTGTGTCTTAAATCTCCATTTATAACTATTTTTGAGGGTTTAACTGTTTCCAGAAGCTTTCTAAAGTACTCTATTGTATATTCAGAAAGTTTCTGAACCCTTATACCCTCCTTCCACAGCTCCTTCTCCAGTCCCAGATGAACATCGGAGATAATAAGTGTATCCCCTACGAGGAGGGCAGGCCACCCCTCCACAAAGCGGGTATTAGGGGAAGGCAACACTACCATACATTTATAGGTTATGTACCTTCATTTAAGGGTGCAGGAGCTCCTAAAGATGATAGGGGAACGCATACTTCTCAGAGAGGAGAGAAAGGCGTCTATGGGAAGAAAAATAAGGGAGGAAATGAGTGATATGATAAGGAAGGCCACTTCAGATCCTCCTACCGCTACTATAGGAGCTGTGGATAGCGGGTTTATGTACGATGAGTATGCAGGTATGGTGATTCTACTTATTAGGAGTGTAGGTGCCATCTTCCAATACAAGGATGGTATACTAGAGAGAGTAACATACCATCCTTCTCCACTTCCAGACATTGACATTATAGACAGTGAGTACTCCCTTGAGAGGGAAGATGTACATCCCTTCGTTTCCCTCCATCGCCTCAAAGCGGAGTTGGAAAGAGCAATTCAGCTAACAACCCAATCGCCTGACTATGTATTTCTTGACGGATCTGTTGTGCCCCAGATCGTGGACAAACCCCATGACTCATCACCCTCTCAACTTAAAGAGCTGTATAGAAATGTTATATCCCTCTTTTTAGAGCTCTATCACAGAGAACCTCTTGTCGCAGGCATCGTAAAGGACTCAAGGGGGAGCAGACTGGGTAATTATCTATCCTCCAACGGAATAAACGTTCCTCCTTGGTCCGATACTTCATGGCTGGTTCATGTGCTGGAACCAGGGGAGTACACACTTCCTATCCCTTACTCAGAGGATCCAGAGAAGCATGCTACCCTGAAGGATGTGGAAGGGGAACATATATATCTCTTTTACATTCGTCCCTCCCCCTATGACATGCCCTATCGTGTGGAGTTTTACTCCCACCACCCAGAAAGGGATGGCGATAGGCTTGCAAATCTTCTCATTCCTCTTGCATCCATTAACCCCACTTACGCAGTCCCTCCCTTTATGGTGGAAATAGACATGCGGGCACGCCTAGGAAAAGAATCCTTAAAGTATGTTAGATCCTACATAGAGCGTATACTTATGGGGAAGTTTCCCCATGTAAAACTCTTTGAAAGGAGGCCATTCCTATGATAGGTATTGTAATATCCACGGAAGAAAGTCCCTCTACATCTGTGGTGGAGTTTGTGCTCATTGAGGATACTCCCATACACCAGGGACAATACGTATCCATAAATCACCCAGATGGTCAGCTTATAGCCCTTGTGACAGATGTGAAAAGAAACAACAGGTATTTTGAACATACAGAGGCAGTAAAGGAGTATTCTACCAATCTGGAAACCTCTCTACCAGTGGATGAATGGTCCTACACGGTGGTGAAGACAAAGCCTCTCATAATATGGGACGGCTATCAGAGGAAACGGCCCACGTTCCCTCCCCCGCCAGGATCTCATGTGGATATACCATCTCCTTCTCTCCTCTCCAAGGTGCTTGGCTTTTCTGAGGATGGAGTATTCCTTGGAAGAGTCCAACACCACAATGTAGAGGCGCGGTTCGACCTCTCAAAGTTATTACAGAAACACCTTGCCATATTAGCCATGAGTGGTGCGGGAAAGAGCTATCTAACCTCTGTTCTCATAGAAGAGCTCCTTGAGAGGAAACCAGAACATGGAAGAATAGGAATAGTGGTGTTTGACGTGCATGGAGAGTATGTAGGTTTTGCCTATCCTAATTCTCCCTACAAGGATGTTACAGAGGTTTTCAACGGAGAAGAGGTAAAACTTTCGTTGAAACACTTAGGAACAGGAGGACTGCGAGATCTAAATCCATCCATCTCAGATGCTCAACTAAGGGAGCTAAACAATCTAGATCTTTCAGGAGATATAGAAGATCTTATTAATCAGGTAAACAAGCGCGTAGAGAACAAGAAGGTCAGAGATACTCTTGTATCCAACCTAAGAAACGTCCAACCCCTTGGCATTTCCTCTATCGAGTCACCCTCTATGGAGGCGGCCGTGAAACCAGGAAAGCTCCTGATCTTTGATCTTTCTCCGGTGACAGACATGAGAAAGAAGAGAGCAATAGTGTATTACTATATAAGGAGGCTCTTCGAGCTAAGAAAACAAAAGAAAATACCACCCACCCTTATAATCCTGGAAGAAGCCCATCAGTTTGCACCAGAAAGGGAAGAAGGAGTGTTTTCCAAATACATAATAGACACCGTTGCAAGGGAGGGGAGAAAGTTTGGCCTATCCCTTTGCCTTATTTCCCAACGCCCTATAAGGCTGTCCACCACTGCTTTATCTCAGTGTAACACCCATATCATCCTTCGTATCACCAACCCCAATGACCTCGATCATATAAAGGAATCCTCCGAAGCTCTTGACAGACAATCAGTCTCTCTTATTACTACTCTAACCCCCGGGGAAGCTCTTGTAGTGGGAACAGCTGCCTACTTTCCAGTATTTATAAAGGTTAGGGAGAGAAAGAGCCCAGAAGTGTATGAGAAGAACCTGAAGGATATGGCTCTCGAGTGGGAGGGCATTGAAACAGAAGAGAAGCATATTGCTAAACAACTATGAGCGTCATGGTCTCTTCCACCTTGAACCTGTTTCTTATTTCCTCCATTACAAATCTTCCGAGCCTCTCCAGTCCTTCGAACTCTACCACAATCACCGCATCGTAACCGCCGTATACTAGGTCTGCAAACCTTACATTTTCCATTCCTCTAACATGTTTTACTATGTTTTCGGCCTCCCTGGACTTTACAAGTATGTAGGCTCTCACCCTCCAATAAAGGAGAAAAGGGTTTAAGGGGTTAGAGGAAAGGTGCACTTCCGCAACATTTAAAAGCCATCTTCCCTCATCCCACCATGCCCAGGATGCTCCTTCCAACACCTCTCTCATCTTTCCTCCCCTCTCATCTTCCCATATACCCTGCCAATGAAGGTGTATATGTAGAAGCCCCCTATCCTACCCTCCTAAAACTCTACTCTCATCTCTCTAGGCTTTCCGATGCCATCGTCTTTCCGGAGCCAGAGAGACAGCTACTTTTAAAGAAAGAGCCCCCATACTTAGCCATACCCTCCCATTATGCTAGCCACCCCTTTAAAGCTGCCTACACCTTCTTGGAAAATGTGCTATTCATAAGCGGCTATGCCCGTTCTTTGAGAAAGATATCCAATATTCCTCCATCCCCATCTGTATTGCTCCCCTTTCTTCACTTTAACCTCGACGATTCCTCCCTCTCCGGCAGAGGCAACCTACTTCCCTCCTCCCTAGTAAAGGTAGAGGGCTATTTAGACCTTTATACTCTCATGGGGGAGAGGATTGTAATAAGAAAAGAGGGTTTCCTAACCCTGGCAGACGCCCTCTTCCATGAGCTGCCCTTCCATATAGAGAACCCTATCTATACTTCTAGTAAACCATCCTTCCTTCATCGCTCCATCTTGGAAATGATAGAAACGGCAAAATCTATCCTAAAAAAGGACTATTTGGACGATAGGCATCTAAACACCCTAAAAACTATCCAATCCATCCTTCAGGGCTTGCCAAACCTGCTACTTAATACCTATGTGCTTGGAACCCTATCTCACTATACCCTTCAGCTATCCCACTCCCTTCTCCAGAGGAACCCCAAGATATATAATAATTTGGTAGAAGAATGGGTAACATGTTATCCCGCTTTGAGCGAGCAAGGATCATATCTGCTCGGGCTCTTCAAATTGCTTACGGAGCACCTCCCCTCATAGCTGTCTCTTATACACATCTGACGCTGC
>WANZ01000027.1 GCA_015521515.1 Candidatus Iainarchaeum sp. | reverse complement strand
TCGTAAGAGGTAGTTACTTTCTCTTTTACATCATTCTTCTTCTTCGCTTCAACTATTACTCTCTTAGGAGCTTCTTCTCCCAAATAATCCAAAATTTGTTCCACCTCAGAATATATGTGGTCCACAAGTCGCTGCACTATAGGTGATTTTGATTCCTCCTCAGATACAACCTCCTTTAAAAGGGAGACCAGCTGGAATAACCCCTCCAACCTTCCCCTTACATAGTCTTCACTCTTCATGTCATACACAACATAGTTAAACCCTCTTTTAAAATATACGCATAATGCTGGAATACATTATATACAGGAAGGAGCGACTCCGTCCCTTCCTGTTCTTCCTTAGCGGAGTTTTCTATACCATAATTTCGGGAGCAATATCACTCATCCTTTTCCCCGCCCATGCAAGTGTGTCTCATGTACTTCTTTCCTCCCTAGCAACAGCTCCCCTCATGTTTAGAGCAGTATCCAGGGGTGCAAAAATTTTGAGTAGTTATCCAGACAGGGTGGGGTACGTGCAGCTATCCCTCATTGTGGTGTATGTGTACTTCCTTATTGGAACAATTGTGGGATACCTTACTTCCTACTTCATATGGGGAGAGAAGTTATTTTACATACAAAAGGACGAAATAAACGCCATTAGAGGTGCTTTTGCAGGCGGAGATAAAATACTATCCAACAATCTAACTGTATATCTTATTGGAACACTTCTATCCTTCATATATGGTACTGGAGGGGTGCTACTCATTAACTGGAACGGATCCCTTATAGGGTATATGCTCTACCTTGAGATGCACAGCGGGAATCCTATAGGGCTGTTGTTAGGTATTCTTCCCCATGGAATATTTGAATTTCTTGGATACTTTATGGGGGGTATCTCTGGTGTTATGATTGGGGTTTCTATCATTCAAAGGGGTTGGAGCGCTCCCCTTATCAGGGATACCATTATTTTCTTCGGAACCGGCATTATATTTATTGTTATAGGAGCCTTCATTGAGTCCCTTCTTTTATCACTTTCCTTATAATATCCTCGTAACGTTTCAGATCCGCCTCAACCTTTTTGGGGGATACCACACCACCCATGTAGGATGAGATTGCTTGTGCCAGAGAGGATAGGTCTAGGGGGTATATAATCTTCGTTGCTCGACCTTCTGCAAGTTTCTTTAATGCCTCCAGATAGAAGTATAGGAGCACTCTCTCATTCATATCCTTTGTAGCCTCCTTAATAGCCTCCAGCTCTATTTTGGTGGCTTCTGCTCTTTGGGCTCTCGCTACCCTTTCCTTTTCCGCAATTGTCATAGAATGCATGGCCTGTTTTATGGCTGGAGGAATATCTATATCCTTTATTTGCACAGAAACCACCTCAATACCCCAGTCAATGGCTGTTTTTGAGAGCTCCTCCTTTAGCTTTTGGTTCAACTCGTCCACATTAGCTACTAGCTCCTCTATCTCCATAGAACCAACAAGATCCCTTATCATGGACTGAATAAACAGTCGTGATGCTTTCTTATAGTCATCCACCTTGAGTACTGCCTTAGCCGGATCCACCACCCTAAGATAGATGACAGCATCTATCATAAGCACTATATTATCCTTTGTCATTACTTCCTGCTTTGGGACATCCACCGTCTGGGTTCTAAGATCCACCACTCTGTACGTTTCAATGTACGGTAGCACAACAATCCATCCAGGACCTCTAACCCCCACATATCTTCCAAACCTAAACACAACTGCTCTCTCATACTCCTTTAGCTGTATAAGAATATCTGTAGTCCAGATAATGAGCAAAAATAATCCTACCAGGATAGCTATTGCTCCGAGGATTACATCTTTTACTATTACTGCATAGGCTAATAGCCCCACAATCCCAAACACCAACAGAAGTATTGCACCGAACACGAGGACGTCCTTCGCCACCCTTATATTAGGGTTCCCTCTTTTTATAAGGTGGCACTGCTGGTATTGGTAGTAGACAGAGATGACGACCTTGGAGTAAAGACCGGTATAAAAGGGCCTATACTGGGTAGAGAAGAGGCTTTGAAGGCAGCTAATGCACTTCTATTATCTGATCCTGAGGATTCGGATGGAAACACCATTTTTGCTGCTATAAAGATAGCTGATGAGCTGAAAAAGGAGGGAGAAATAGTTCAGATAGCAGTCGTTACTGGAGATAGGGATGTTGGCATAAGGGCAGATAAAACTATTAGGGAACAGATGAAGGAGATTTTTTCCAAGTATCAGTTTGATGGGATTGTATTTGTAACAGATGGAGCTGAAGATGACCAAGTAATCCCCATCATATCCTCCTTTGCTCCCATAGTATCAAAAAAGACTGTAGTAGTTAGACAGGCAAAAGAGTTAGAAAAAACTTTCTACACCGTAAAAACAGCCCTTGAAGATCCGTCTTTCGCCCGTATGTTCCTTGGTATACCTGGTATCATCCTCCTTCTCTGGTTTTTGCTCCAGGAAAATGCTCTAAGAATCATAATAGGTATCTTAAGCATCTACCTTATTATAAGGGGATTTGGGCTGGAAGATACAGTTATGAGCATGGTACAATCTTTTCTGAGAGTAGATCCTCACTCTATATCCCTTCCCTTTCACCTAGCGTCCTTTGCCCTTATCATAATAGGAGTATTTTTGTCTATCCACACATCTACCTATGGAAGTATAGTAGAGGCTGCTAGGTTGCTGTTATTTTTCTTCTGGGGAGCCTTTACTGTATTCCTCTTAGGAAAATCTGCGGAAGCCATCTCCCAGAAAAGAGCATACAAAATTGGAGATTATCTTGCCATTGGAGGGGCTATTACAGCCGGATATGTAATTGGAGATGGGCTGCTAAACATTGTAAGTGGTGTTTTTGGTCCTCTTCATATGGTTTTCATCTTTCTTGTTACTGTAATGGCTTACTACATTGTTTACAAGATATCTACTGTAATAAAAAGGGCTCCATTACTTTCAGAGAAGATAAAGGGAAAACCTGTATATGACAGGGTTGGCTCCCTCTTAGGAAGGGTAAAGGGTGTTGACGAAGATGTTCTCATCATAGAAAGGGGTAGAAGATATACAAGAGTTCCACTATCCCAAGTAAGGATCGTGGAGGGGAGGATTGTGATATGATTATCTTTGAAGGAAGATTTATCCCGATATGGCTCGTATTCTCCACTATCCTTGCCTCTGTGATCTACGTATCCCTTCCCTCTATGGAGTATGAAGCTCCTAGTGAACTACCCATTCTTATTCTGTTATTCATAATACTGTTTACCCTCTTCCTTTTGTGGGTGCTTCATCGCTATCCCCTTCTTTTGAAAGGATTGGAATACTTCATTCTCTCCCTTCTAGGATTATACATAACCAATCATCCCTTGGGCAGCCTCCTCCCTTTCCTCCTCCTTCTACACAAAAACCTCACCTATTCTATTGCAGCCGCATTCTCCTCCGCACTTATTGCATCCATGATGGATGTAAAGGCTGTGCTGCTGCTCTACACGCTGCTCTCTATTTACGATCTCATTGCAGTCTTCGTCACAAAACACATGGTAGACCTTGTGCATAAGCTGGGATACAGAGCGGGTGGAGATAAACCACTCCTTGGAGGTGGGGATATCATTATTCCTCTATCCTTCTCACTAAAATTACTAGATTTTGGTATTATTCCCTTTTTGTTATCCTTCTTTGGACATCTAATAGCAATATTACTCCTTCTATGGTATGTAAAAAGAGAAAAAGTGGCACTTCCGGCACTTCCCTTCACATTAACAGCTCAGATTGTCCCACTACTGTTCCTCTTACCCTACCTTTAAGGGCATCTCTCACAACCTCTATTCGCTTCCCCACCACAACAATAGGGATAGAGGATCGTTTTGCCAACAAAA
Source organism: Candidatus Iainarchaeum sp. (assembly GCA_015521515.1). GTDB lineage: Archaea > Iainarchaeota > Iainarchaeia > JAADDC01 > JAADDC01 > WANZ01. The sequence continues at coordinate 42,544 of WANZ01000027.1, read as the reverse complement.
TAGATGGTATATCGAGGGGAAAATGGGATCCAGGACTTCCTATATCCTTTTCTATGGCCATCTTTAACAGTTCATCGTAGTCTATAGAAGGCATCACCTTCCCATTTTCGTCATATATACCCTCCACGTTTGTTATGTTAATCACAACTCCTCCCACATACTCTGCTACGGATAGTGCGACAAAATCTGTGGTTAATCCAGGTAGTATGCTACCCCCAAAGATGTTTATTCTGCCTTTTTCAAGGAAGGGGCCCTCATAGAGTTTTGGCTCTGTAGCCATCTCTCCAAGAGCAGCTTTAAACAACCACGCATTAAGCAGGGTTGCTCCTATCCCTACCATATCCTTTACTTGGTTATTATCCGAAAGTTTTGACACCGCTCCTATCATATTTCTAGCCAAGGGTCCTCCGCCCACCACAATGGCGGGGATCTTGTCCCTTTCCTCCCGGATAAGGGATGACAGTTTACTTACCCATTCAGTATCTGGGGGGTATCCTATGGTGGATCCTCCTATTGAGAGTACGGCCTTCATGTGCTTAAAAAGCGTTTGTAGACTAAAAGGTTATGCTATGAGTGAGGAGCTGCAGAAATTAAAAAGGCTTATAAGGGAGTTGGAATCGCTTAGAGGGAGTGGTACTCAGCTTATTTCACTCTATATACCACCAAACTATCCAAGAGGGGAGCTTTCATCCATGCTTACAGACGAGTATTCAAAAGCTGGTAACATAAAGAGCAAGCAAACAAGAAAAAACGTGCAAGCAGCTCTTCAGAAGATCATGGTATATCTAAAATCCATAGACTACAAGATCCCAGATACAGGACTCATAATATTCTGTGGAAACGTATCCGAGGATCCCGGAAAAAGTGATATAAGATTATATAGTGTGGTGCCTCCGGAACCAGCCCCAAAGATATATCGATGTGATTCCACTTTTTACCTAGATCCCCTAAAGGAGATGGTAAAACCCTCTCAGGTATACGGTATCGTAGTAATGGATGGTAGAGAAGGTACAGTAGCCCTTGTAAAGGGCAATACATTTGAGATTATAGGAAGAGTAAGAAGTTTAGCCCCAGGCAAGCACCACAAGGGAGGCCAGTCCGCCAGAAGATTCGAGAGACTCATAGAGGAGGCAGAGCACGAATACCACAAAAAGCTCGGAGAGCTCATAAAACAGGCATTCTGGGATATAAGAAACGAGCTAAAAGGTATTATTGTAGGAGGACCTGGCCCTCATAAGAATGAATTCATAAATGGGGACTACATACCTACAGAGCTGAAGAAAAAGATCTTGGGAGTAGTAGATACTGGGTATACAGATGAGTATGGCGTTAGAGAGGCTATGGAGGCTGCCAAAGATATCCTTAGGGATGCGGAGATACTTCAGCAGAAGAGAGAGGTTGAAAGATTTATAGGAGAAGTAGTGAAGGGCGGACTAGTAAGCTATGGACTGAAGAACGTTCTCAAGGATTTAGAGGCAGGAAAAGTGGAGGAGTTGCTGGTATCGGAAGATCTGGAGGGATGGAAGGTACGATACCAGTGTGAGCGCTGTGGATACGAGGGAGAAACCATCACCTCGGGAGATGTCAAATGTCCAAAATGTGGCTCGGATGTAAAGATATTGGAGAAGGAAAACGTTGTGGAGCATATGATTAGGCTTGCAGAGGATACAGGGGCAAATATCTTATTCGTATCTCCAGACACAGAGGAGGGAATGAAGCTAAAGAAGGGCTTTGGAGGTGTTGGGGCATTTCTGAGGTACAGGTAAAAATAAAGGCCAGGGATGGTGCAGGAAGATTAATGGAGGTGAAACTTCCCAGTGGAAGAAAGTTTACAACCCCGTCCTTCTTTCCCGTATACAATCCTAACATTCCCATTATATCTCCAAACGAAATGAGATCTATGGGTGTGGAGACGCTTATTACAAACGCGTACATACTCTATAAAAAAGGGATAGAAAGGAGGGTGCATGAATTTCTGGGATTTGATGGGGTAGTTATGATGGATTCTGGAGCTTACCAATTGTGGGAGTATGGAGACCTTGATGTTACAAACGAAGACATCATAGAGTACCAGAACCGTATTCTACCCGATATAGGAACCTTTCTCGATACGGTGATGGAGTACGATATAGACAGAAAGTCTGCCGAAATTGGTGTAAAGGAAACCCTAACAAACGCAGAGGTTTGTAGAGCAATAGGAGATGATAAAATAGCATGGATGGCCACAGTACAGGGAGCATTGCATAAAGATCTTGTTGAAATAGCTGCAGAAAGGCTTAGGGAATTGGATTTTCCATACTATGCCATTGGCAGTCTTAAAAAGTCTACACAGAAGTGGATGTTTGAGCCTCAGATAGATCATAGCGTGTGGGCTCTGAATATTCTACCAAGGAGCAAGCCTGTTCATCTTTGGGGTGTTGGGCATCCTGCAGTATTTTCCATCTTTGTACTAATGGGATTTGATACCTTTGATTCCGCTTCCTACGCCCTTTATGCAAAAGATAACAGAGTTATGTTTCCTTGGGGCACAGAGAGACTGGAAAACATGGAAGAATTCCCCTATACATGCAAAGAGTGTGAAAAATTTACGGTTAAAGAGCTTCTATCTATGGATAAACACGAAAGGGTACGTATACTTGCAAAACACAATCTGTGGGTCATGATAAACGAGATAAAGGCTATTAGAGAGGCTCTTAGAGGTGAGTATCTCTTCGAGCTTGTACAGGAAAGGGTTAGATCACACCCAGGATTATTCAGGGCATTTGTAAAGCTGCTAAAAGAACATTATGGGTTTTTGGAGCAATATACCCCTTTCACAAAGAAACATGGGTTATTCCCAGTAGGCGAAGAATTTGTCTATAGACCAGAGATAAAAAGAGCTCTTGATAGAATAAAAATGTGGGAAAAAGATGCGAAGATTTTAGGTATAGAAATACCCTCCACCCTTTTCTATACATATCCTTTTGGGCACATTGTACACGAGGGGTCTCCTCCATCCATCGATCCTACATCTCAAGCAAGAGATATCATAAAATATCAATGGGGTGTAGAGATAGAGCATTTGTACGTTACTGAGAGAAAAGGGAGGGCTAGAATGGTATACAAAGATGAAACATACATTGGCATGATCAGACCGTCTGATGGGCTTTTTGTTCCCTCCATAGAGGGTGCCAAACTTTTGGTATCTCTTCTTCCCCATCCAAAAGGCAGAATAGTGGTAGATAGTGTTGCAGAAGGTCCCGTATCGGAGGGTAGGTCCGTATTTTCAAAGTTTGTTCTGGATGTAGACCCTGATCTTAGACCAAACCAAGAGGTTATCGTAGTAAATGAAAGCGATGAAGTGCTAGCAGTGGGGAAGTTGGTGCTATCACCTAAAGAGATTACAGAGTTTTCCTCCCACGTAGCAGTAAAAGTCAGACATGGCTCAAAACTTTCACATTCTTAAGAATGATTTCCTTGCCCTTAACCTTATCCTCAATAGCAACCTTTGCATCCTCCTCTATCATCCTTATAATACCTTCCAAGGTGGTTATCCTGCCCCCAAAACCTTCCCTCATCTCCAGTACTATACCCATATCTGGAACTTCTATCCTTGCATATGGAGGGATGTATATCAGTGTATTTGATGTTTTTTCATCATAAACGAATCTTTTTTCTTCTAGTTTTTCATCGACCGAGAATACAGTTCTATCAACAAATCCACAATTACTACACTTCTCCACAAACATTACGACACTACCTTCCAAATATTGCAAAGGATATAAGAACGCCTCTATCTTTGTTTCTGATCCGCACACAGGGCACTTCCCCTTTCCCTCATATAGTTTTTTCACCACATAGAGGCATATATCCACAGGGTTTTAAGTACTCTCCCAGCAAACTATGTGGGATGAAGGCCCTCTTCACCAACCTCTGCCCCAACTGTAGAGGGGAAATAGACGACTCAAGACTGGAAAAACACCTTCCATGTAAAAGATGTTTGACCGATGAGGTGGAAGAAGGGAATTATAACACATTAGTAAAGACGGTGTTCTCTCATTTAAAGAATAAAGATGGGTATACACTCATATACAATACTGTAAATGGATTAGAGGAATTCGAAGCATTCTTTAAGAAGTACACCGGTTATCCTTTGTGGAGTGCTCAGCGCTCATGGACAAAGCGCTTGCTACTAAACAAATCATTTTCTATTGTGGCGCCAACTGGTGTGGGAAAATCGCTCTTTGGAACCATGTATGCAGCCTTTTTAGCAGAAAAGGGCAAAAGATCTTACATTATCGTTCCTACCTCCACACTGGTAAAACAAACACTGGATAGACTGTCCTTCAGGGAAGATGCGATTGGATTCTACTCTGCCATGACTCAGAAGAGAAAGGAGGAAATAATGGAACGTTTAAGGAGTGGGGATTTCCGTATTTTGGTTACCACCTCGCAGTTTCTGGCTCGTCGCTTTGAAGACATTCCTGTAAAGTTCGACTTCATCTTTGTAGATGACGTAGATGCGCTCCTTAAATCCTCTAAGAATATAGATAGGGTGCTTTTATTACTAGGATTTCAAGAAAAGGACATAGAAACTGCCCTTTCCCTTATAAGGGAAAAGATACTCCTGGCTAGAGGAAAAGGGGACAGAAAAAAGGTTGAACACCTCGAAAAGATCCTAAAGAAAAGGAAAAAAGATATAAAAGGATCTCTTGTTGTTGCATCAGCTACAGGTAGATCTAGAGGGTTAAGATCAAGGTTGTTTAGAGAGTTGCTTGATTTTGAGGTGGGCTCCTCTAGGGCTCAGCTAAGGAATGTGATTAACGTTTATACAAAAGAAGATGACATATCCTACTGGATAAGAAGGTTAGGTGGTGGAGGAATCATATTCGTATCCCACGGAGAAGACGAAGCAAAACGGATTACCGATGAGTTAAACAATATTGGAATAAGAGCTGCCTTCGCAGGGGGAGAAAAAGCCGTAAGTGCACTTGAGTCATTCGCAAAGGGGGAAGTTGATATACTTGTAGGATCTGCCTACTACTATGGAACCCTTGTAAGGGGCATCGACCTGCCGGAAAGAGTAAGGTATACCGTATTTGTGGGTGTCCCCAAGTTTAGGTTTGGTATGGACTTCGAAGGAATAAATCCTGGGAGAGCTGCCTTTCTTCTGGATATACTATATGACATAACATCTGATTCCTCTCTGAGAACCTTGGCAAACAGGCTTAGAAGATACGCAAGGGAGGAGGATCTGGAGGAGGCAAAGAAGATGCTAAGGGAGCTTATATCTAAGAGGGAAATCCTTGACAAGCTAAAGGAGCATCCAGATATAGTAATAGAAGAGGGAGATAAGTTATACATCATTATCCCCGATTACAAAACATATATCCAAGGCTCTGGAAGAGCCTCAAGAATGTATGCAGGTGGAGTAACCACGGGGTTATCGCTGCTAATAGTGGACAATGAAAAGGTGTTTGAGCTGTTAAGACGTATTCTGTTCAACGTGTATGGAGAATCGTTCTCCCCTGTGAAAGAAGTAAACCTTGAGGATATCCTAAGAAAGATTGACGAAGAACGAAGGAGGATTAGGGAAAGATCCTGGAAGGATCCTGTAAGAACAATATTATTCGTGGTAGAATCCCCCAACAAAGCAAGAACAATAGCAAGATTCTTTGGGAGGCCGTCTGTGTACAGAATAGGAAGTATTAGAGGCTATGAGGTTACCACAGGAGATACAATTGTAAACGTGGTGGCAACGAGAGGGCACATGTTTGACCTGGTAACAGATAGAGGATTTCATGGTGTGCTGGTAAACGATAGGATAATACCCGTTTATACTACCATCAAACGATGCAATCAATGTGGTACACAAACTACAGATAATGTGTGCCCAAAATGTGGAAGTACAGACCTAGAAGATGCCATAGAGAGGGTTAATGCGTTGAGATTGTTTGCTCTTGAGATGGATGAGGTCCTCATAGGTACAGATCCAGATACGGAAGGTGAAAAGATTGCATGGGATGTAATGCTAGCTATATCTCCCTATAATCCATCCATTAAAAGATCTGAGTTCCACGAGGTTACAAAGAACGCCCTCCTAAAGGCTATAAGGGAGCCCAGATCCTTTAATATAAACAGGGTAGATGCCCAGATTGTAAGAAGGGTTGAAGATCGGTGGATAGGTTTTGAGCTATCCCAAAAGCTGTGGACTGTTTTTGGCAACAGAGGGCTCTCCGCTGGAAGGGTTCAAACACCTGTACTTGGATGGATCATTGAGAGATATATGGAGCACAAGAAACAGGTAGCGGTGTTCCTTTCTGTAGATACAGAGGTTGGCAGATTCGTATTTGAAACACCTTTCAGAAATATAAACCAAGCAAAAGCTTATGGTAACAGTGGTATTATACGGATAGAACTATTGGAAAGTAGAGAGGAGATCAAACACCCACCTCCACCCTTTACTACAGACACCCTTATAAGGGATGGGGGTAATGTTCTACGTCTCGGGGCCAAGGAGATTATGGATCTTGCCCAAGATCTCTTCGAGGCAGGTCTTATAACATACCATAGAACCGATTCTACTCACGTATCCTCTACCGGAATAGCCATTGCAAAGGAGTATATATCCTCCAAATGGGGAGAAGATTACTTTAGGGGCAGATCATGGGGCAGAGAAGGAGCTCACGAATGTATAAGGCCTACACGGTCCCTTGATACAGAGACGTTAATTAGATACATAAGGGAGGGAGAAATAGTGGTGGAGGGTATCAGCAAGCAGCACCTAAGGCTATACGATCTTATCTTTAGGAGATTTATGGAAAGCCAGATGAAGGAGGCGAAGGTAATTGTTTCAAAGTACAGAGTTACACTAGAGGCACTATCCACAGAAGAAGAGAGGATATCAGATATAGTGGAAAGGGGGTGGATGGTTCTGGAGAACATCGAACCATCACCCCTAAAGGAGGGAGCGTATAAACCTCTTTCTGTTTTATCCTACAAGGCATCTAAGATACCACTATATACCCAAAGTGATGTAGTGGCCCTCATGAAGGAGAGGGGCATAGGCAGGCCGTCTACATACGCCACCATCCTACAAAAGCTACTAGAAAGAAGATACATAATAGAAACTAAAAGTAAGCGCAGATTGTATCCTACAAGAAGGGGTATAGAAGTGTTTAACTACCTCAACTCGAAGTTCTACGATCTTGTTTCCGAGGAAAGAACAAAGATGTTAGAAATGCTCATGGAGGAGATTGAGGAAGGAAGGTTACATTATATGGATGTACTTAAGGAACTCTACAGGGAGATAGTATCAACAAGGGGGATTATATAGATTTCCCCTCTAACCTCACAACATGATCACCAAACGTTGCACCTCTTGTGGTAGGGAGGTAGGACCCGGAGAGTATGTATCCTTCAAGTGTCCCTCGTGCGGTGAGGCAGAAATTGTAAGATGTTTGGAATGCAGAAGCAGAGCCTCAAGATACATGTGCAACAGCTGCGGATTTGAAGGTCCCTAAGGGGTGATATGATGGGAGATGTACTGCTGGTCTATCGCATACATCCTAAGGAGGTGGAAGATCTTCCTAAAATAAGGGAAAAGATAGGAACATCTATTCCCAACGTGGCCAAACTAAAGAGCATGGAGGAAGAACCTCTTGCCTTTGGATACAAGATTCTTAAGCTAAGTGTAATTGTGCCCGATGAGGAGGGAGCACAGGAAAGGGTAGAAGAGGCTTTAAGGGGTATTGAAGAGATCGATTCCTTCGAGGTGGAACTCTCAACCCTTATCTAGTTTCTCCCTTATCCTTTCTACAAACTCTTTTATCCTTGTCCAGTGAGACCCTTTCCAGTATACTTGTCCACAGCTTGTGCATATCCAAAACTCCTCCCTGCTCATATATACACCCATGGGTACCTGCCCTTTTACCTCAGATCGATTAGCTTTTCTTAGGATTCCGTTGCACCTTGGACATCTCTCAAGGGATGGTGCATCCTTTAATTCTATTGTACCCTTCCTTACAAGAAAGGCAAGCTGTTCCTCCACATCATTACCCTCCACTAAAAGAGTAGACACACCCTCCTTCCTTGCACGTTCGTATAATTCTCTGTCCTTCGTTAAAAGAATCCTATCCTCATATTCTGCTATATCCAAAAGGTAGTCATCATCCAGTATGGATAAATCAGATGCTGATACTGTATCATATCCCAATATTCTCAACCATTCTGCCAGCTTTTCCAACATGGCATCCACAAGGAACCTCATCGATTCCACGCTCCACCTCCATCAAAATAAATGGTGTACGTTTAGAATATAACCTTGATGATCCGTGAAGTCCACATTAAAAACTGGAAGTCCCATGGAGAAATAAATGGAAATTACGGCAGTTCTCTGTCATTTGAAAGGGGACTGAACGTTATATATGGTGTTAACGGTAGCGGGAAAAGTTCTATAGCCGAAGCCATACACTTCGCTCTTTTTGGGAAAAGGGGAGACGATGTTATCAGAAGAGGTGCTAAGAAGGCGGAGGTAAAAGTAGTTCTTGAAACGGATAATGTATACATTATAAAGAGGAGTTTGGGTCGAGGGGGGAGCGATGACGTTGTCGTAATGACTGAGGATGGTAAGCTTCTTTCTGTTTCTAAGCAAAGGGATGCTAATAAGACGGTAGAGGACATCTTAGGCGTTAATGCAAAGCTGTTTGAGAAGGCTGTATACGGGGAACAAAACAAGATGTTGGAGTTCTATGAAAGTTCTCCCAAGGAGAGGGCCAAGATGATAGACGACATTATGGGTATGAAAGAGTTTTTTGAGGCAAAGGAGGTAATAACTAGAATATATAACAGGCTTTTGGATGAGATACGCCAGAAGGGTGATAAATTAACAGACTACAAAAAGGAAGAGGAGGAACTAAAGACATCCATTTCCAAAGAGGAGGAGAAGGTGTCCTCGCTTAGGGAAAGAGTAATGGAATTAACTTCTATGGTTGAATCGTTATCCTCCTCAGAGGAAAAGCTAAAGAAGGAGCTCTCAGAACTTGAAGTAAATCTTAGATCCCTTGAAGAGAAGAGAGAAAAGTATATCACACTATCTGCCCAGGTAAAACGGTTAAAGGAAGAGATAAAGTGGCCTGACGCGTCTGAAAAGGATGAAGATATGCTTCAGGAACTTCTCTCTAAGATGGAGAAGAAAAAGTCTCTGGAGGGAACTATAAACCACCTAAAAAGCAGGAGAGAAAGGATTCTCAAAGAATTGGAAAGCATCCCAGAGGCAGAAGAGGTTGATATGGAGAGATTAAAAAAAGAATTGGAAGAAAAGGAGTATATACTAAGAGAGATAGAGGATAAACATAATGGTATAAGGAAGGAGCTTTATTCTTTGGAGATAAACATCTCTTCCCTGAAGGAGGAGCTAAAGCACCTACTAATGAAGGAAGAAGAGTATAAGCGACTGTCCTCTGAAGTTAATGAGCTTCCTTTCCTGAAAGATAGGCTGGAAAGCCTCACAGAAAACCTTGAAGAGTTAAGATCGGTTGAGGAGGAGTTAAAAAGTCGTATATCGGTACTTAAGCAGTCTCACCTACTGAAAGAAGGCCGGTGCCCCCTCTGTGGAAGGAGTATCGACAAAGTACATGCAGAGGAGATAATAGCACATAGAGAAGAGGAGCTGAAGAAGTTACAAAATGAGTTGGAAGCTGTCCTCGCAAAAAGAAAGGTTATGGAGAGGGAATACAACGATGTCCATCGAAGAGTTTTGGCCTTAGAGGTTAAGCAGGACAGATTAAAGGATTTAAAAGACCAGCTGTCAAATAAAGAGGACATAAAAAGAAAAATAGAAGAAAGTGATAGAAGATTGAAAGAATTGGGGGAAATGCTCTCACGTATCGAAGAGGAAAAGAGCCGTATATCGTCCTTGGTAGAAGCATTAAGAAAACGGCTTTCCGACGCCATAAACACACTCAATATTATAAACAGGAAACGCTCCCTTCAGCAAGAGCTGCTAGAGGTTGAGAAAGAAATAGAGAAAACGGAACATTCATTAAAAGAGTTGGGAGACATAGACGCACAAACAATAGAGAGATACAGGGAAAGGGTGGAGAGTTACAGGAAAAAGCTTCAGCTAGAAGCTCTAGAGAAACAATTATCATCCCTACAATGGGATGAAAGAGAATATAACAATATGAAAAGTAGGGTGGAAGCGGTTAGAAAGGAATTTTTAGAGTTGGTTTCCAAGAAGAAGGAGCTGGAAGGAACCCTAAAGGGCCTTCAGGAAACATTAAGAGAAAAGGAAAAATTGCTAGAGGAGATGAAAAGACGGTTAGCCATTTTGGAAGATGAGTTAAGAGATTATGAAAGGCTAAAAACTATAAGGGACAGTCTTGAACTTGTAAGAAGGGCGTGGGAAGAAAGTATAAAAGAGGTTAGGAAGAGGAGGGTGGACCTCATTAATAAAACCGTAAAACTGGTGTGGAATGCCGTCTACAGATCTCAGTATTCCGACTATAAGGACATATCTTTCTCCATGGAAAGTGCACGGTCTGGATATACCTACTCCCTCAAGGTAAAAGGGGATGAGTGGTACGATGTAGATGTGTTGTCTGGTGGAGAACGTATGCTAGCCTTACTAGCTCTTCGGATAGCCATGGCTTATCTTCTCAGCAAAAAGAGCGGTTTCCTCATCCTTGACGAACCTACCCACAACCTTGACGAAAACATTAGTAGAAAGTTGGCTGAATTTCTTCACAACACAACCCAAGAGGGTCTCTTTGATCAAATCATTCTTATTACCCATGATCCTGTATTCTCTGAGTATGCAGACGTTGTATATCGTATGGAGAGAGCCAAAACCGGCAACGATCCCACCACAGTTGTTAGAGAACGTTAGGCTACTCTCTCTTCCGGTCCAAATCCATATGAGAAGTCTGTGGACGGACCCATGCCTATATAATCAAGGTACATCCTAACCGTAAAGTAGTTTTGGTAGTCTAGCACTGCACTACCAAACACTGTATACTTTTGCTGGGTGGGCAGTATAACACCAAATCTAAGGTTTGAGTTGGAGGTAGTAATATACTCCTTTACATCGCTGGCTGTTCTATATCTACAATTCTTGGTATCTACGTAGTATCTATAGCACACTGCCCTCGTAAGCTCTTCTCCAGATGAGCTGTTTGTTATATTGAAGACCTCGCTAGTTACAAGGTCTCTAGGAAAGCTCCCACCTATACCCATTACTACATTACACACATCCATACTCCACCAATCTATCTTGACGTTTCTTATCCTGCATGTGGATGAGCTATATGAAGCCCCCTTCGCTCCATATCCTATACTCTTATTTGCAAAGAGGGCAGTAGCTTTGTAAGTATGGATGTACGTACCGTAGCTTCTGACAGTTCTATAATCTCCACGTCCGCTCTCTACCCTTCCGGAGTATACAATGAGGGGATTTCTTATGGGAACGGTTGGCTTCATAATGTAATATCTCCACGTCGGATACGTGTTGGTAAACTGAACTCCATTGTATACATAACTGTAAGTATCCCTGCTTCTATACAACGTAACATCAAAGTATAACCTTCCGTTTCTAATATAATAGGAGGCACTCCCTTCCCCAAGCTCCTCTATATTGGATTCGTTGAGTTCCAAGGTGAAACCATTAATGGTTCTTCCGCTGAAATCCTCATACACATCAAAAACATTTTTTGGGTTTGATATGGAGGTAGCGGATGGATTTCCATAGTATACGTAGAAGAAGGTGGTACCTCCCTTCTTTAAGGTTGATCTGAGAAATATTCTCGTGTTTGAGAGACACGTTCCAGGTAATATCCACATGGGTACTTCCTGTCCTCTTTCGTCGAGGACTCTTAGATCTCCACAGTCGCTCCGTATCTTCCTCTCATTATAGAGGGCTCTAGTGTTAAGGTCGATGTAGAACACTACATCTCCACCTTTATTACTATAAACCAACAAGGCCTTCCTGTATTTCCACCCAGATACGGCAGTTTTATAAACTGTGGCAGCAGAGCAGCTGCCAACTTCCCTAGACCCTATATGAACCACAGCACAAATGTTGTACTCCCCTTCATTATTCACAGTGTAGCTTCTACTTAACGTTTGGGGAGCGATGGTACCGTTCTCTATGAGCTGATCATTAACGTATATGGAGTAGTTTACCTCCTCTCCATCAGAAAGAATAACAACATTGTAATCTATTGAAACAGGGAAGGATTCGGTAGAAACGTATTCTGGAGATTCCACTATTACATAGATATAACTAAATAACATGCTTTTCGGTATGGTAAAGTTTATATCTACTGTATAATCTCTTAAAACATCAAAATTTACCTCTGTAGTACTAGGAGTCGACACTTCTTGAGATATAGCTTCTAAGGTATTGAGAAGGGCGGTACCTGTCACAGTTACCAGTATGATGGATGCTCCCAATAAGAGGAGGTACTCCACATTGGTTTGACCGTACACCTATTAAGTATCCTTCCACCATTTAAAAATGCGATGATGAAGAGGTATTACTCTGAAGGGGTGATGAATAGGCACGCAGCTGAGCTATACCAAAGGAGCAGACACGCATGGTGGAAGCTAAGAGATAAGAGATTACTTATAGCTGGGGCTGGGGGGTTAGGTACCTTTGTACTAGCTAATTTACTTGGATCGGGTATAGGAGAAATTGTTGTAGTTGACAGAGACAAAGTAGAACCTCATAACCTCAACAGACAGTTCTTCTATGGGTTAGAAGACGTTGGACGGTGGAAGGTTGAGATTCTCAAGGAAAGGTTATCCTATAGACATGAAAACATCTCCTTTAAGAGAACTGACATAAAGGAGGTAGATATAACCCGCTTTAACGTGGTAGTAGACTGTTTAGATAGGTGGAAGGAGAAATCTGCCCTCATAGATAGGGCTATAGATAGTGATATTCCCATTGTTAGTATTTCGGCAGGAAGAGGAAAGGGGATGGTTACATCCCCTAGGAAAAGGATTCCCTTCACTCCAAAGGATGAATGTATTGTATCCACTCCGGAACTTTCAGTGGCAGCCGGTATAGGGTCTAATGAAGTTATAAATACATTAACTGGCAATCCAAGACTGGTTAATAAGTTACTCGTATTTGATTTAAACACCTACGACTTTCAACTAGTCGAATACTAAGAATTCATCCCAGTCTTCATCTTTTAAACTAGACGCCGTCTTTTCAAGGCTAAGACTTATCTCAGAAGGTTTAAACACTCTCTCATACCCCTTTAAACGCTGACGGGCCGTTAAGGCATGAGCATATAAATGCTCAATGTGAACAGGCCATTTTCTAAGCTCCTCTATGATTCCATAGAATCGCTCCTCCACTATTCGTTTGCTCTCTTCATCTTCCAGATAGTCCAGATACTTCCACATCTGAGTTAATATTCCCATCCACTCTCCTAGAAAAGAGGGTTCATTTGCCATAGAATCAGAGAAATCTCCTATTATACACTGAACCCTTAGTATATTTTCTGTAGTCCTCTCGAGGAGCTTTTTTCTATCCTCTTCTCCTATCCACTCAAGGTTTACAGGCATATCTGTTTCATTCTTTGGGTTTAGGTTTGTAGGAAAAGACGTAACGTAATAAACATAAAGATCCCCATCGAAGAACGATTTTATCCTCTCAACACCCACCTTAGCTCCTATGGTAATGAGATGCAATTCCTCTGGCTGTGCCACCTCCAGGAAGGCCTCCATAGTAGCTCCGGATGCAACCGTATCTCCTATAAGCATATATTCTCCGTCCACCAATTTATTATACATAACACGGGCCTCCGTACTGCCCGGCTTCAGCCTTGACTCAATTTTTACATACCCTGTTATTGGGGTGTATCCGAATACCTCTTGAAATGCTGGCAGCACACCATAAAACCTACTTCCCATTAATATTTCATTTACCACTACACTTCTGTCTTCAGCAAGCTCCCTTATCCTTTCACTATTCCTCAAAATATCTGCTACCGATGTGTAAACAATGTTATAAAAAGTTCTTCCGCGCACCTTTTCTGGTGCTGTTATCTTTTCATACCACTCTGCCTGCATAAGATTAAATGGTACTTATCCCTTTAAGAAGTAGAGATAGATGTATAAGATTCCCACCCCAACCATAAAATAGGGCCATATATCCATTAACAAAATTGGGGGTAGCAAATCCCATCGGGAGAGAAGAATCAGTACTCCACCAATCAACAAAATTACGCCTGATATTAACCGCTCGTCCATGAACATATTTAGGATGAGTTATTTAAACCTTCTCTCCCAAATTCTCAAAGGTTCCGGGGGTAGCTCAGCCTGGTAGAGCGGCCGGCTGTAGTCGGGCGATCTGCCGGACAGTCCGTCAGAAACCGGCAGGTCGGGGGTTCAAATCCCTCCCCCCGGACTGCTATCCTTCCCTTATGATAACCTTAGCTGTAGAAGGAAGTAGCTCCTCTATTCTCCTTCTCAATAACATTTCTACCCTTTCAAAGGAATCCGGCAGATGGGAAACATCAATAGATATATCCACAATGTAGAAGGGTCCTATACCAAATACCTCCCACTCGTTTAATCTTACTCCCATAGATTTGGCCCTAAACTTTATAGCCTCCTCCACAAGGGGGTCAGAGGACCCAAAGAGTGTTCTAAAGCTTAGGAATGAAAATCTAAGAGCCTTGTAAAGTAAATAAACTGATATCAACGATGCTACTATAGCATCCATGGACGGCATCCCTACCATCACAAATAGAGCCGCTATAATCACCCCTATGGATGCTATAATGTTTGTTTCCACATCCCTGGATATAAAAGCCATAGCTCTCACGTCTTCTCTCAGGCTTCCTTCCCTCAAGGAAGCATAGATGTAGAGGAGCACAAAGATGTATAGAAGCTCTGCAGCTATAATAAATAGGGGATTCTGAACGGTATAAGAGACTATAAGGGATAGAAATGAGGTATAAACCATAAGAGAGGAGGCTAGTACCAACATAAGGGACATAAGAAAGATTCCTATAGCTGTAACCTTCCTCATAAACTTGTTATGCCACATATTGTCCAACAGAGTTAATACCGCCCAGAGAGAGAATACGTAGGCGGCATCCACTATGGCATATAGGGCATCTGACAGTACTGCAAGAGAATTAGTGTACATAAAGGTGGCAAAGAGCAGTATTGAGAGAAGAATCAACACAAACGTCTTCTTTAACAGTCCTTTTGCCATATATAAAATAGTGTCAGCAAGGCCATAAAAACCATCATACCCTAAATTCCATTATGCGATTGCTGGGACTATCTTATGAGGGTGTTCACTGGGGTTCTGGAGGATCAAGAGAGGCTCCTTATCATATTTTTACAGCACTAAAAGATCTGGAAGGTTACTCTCTCTTATTTGAGAGGGATATAGACTTTGAGGTAATAGGAACGCTTCAAATAGAGGGATATGAGGAGGATGCGATAAATGAAATTGAGAGTGCCGTTACACAGGACATAGGAGGGTACATAGGTGGGGATCATTCTATCTCCCTCGGAGTTATAAGAGGGTTGAAGAGATATTGGGATAGATTTAGGGTGGTAATACTGGATGCGCATCTTGATTTCCGAGATGTATTTATGGGTAGTAGGTTGAATCATGGGACAGTTACGAGGAGGATATATGAAGAAATTGGAGATGTCACAGTTATGGGTGTGAGGAATGTTTCAAGGGGGGAGGTTTTAGAGGCAAAGGAGAAGATCCGCTTTGTTCCATACAAGCTCACGCCGCTGTATACAGACACACCCGTATACTTATCTATAGATATCGATGTATTTGATCCCTCTGAGGCCCCAGGTACCGGAACCCCAGAGCCAGGAGGAATATCCTTTAGGATGTTTCTAAAATGGCTCAGAGAATCTTCCTTCCCCCTTATAGCCTTTGACATTGTAGAGGTCTCACCCTCAAAGGATTATTCTCAAAATACGATAAGGCTTGCTGCTAACATCATAAAGGAAATAGGTAGCAGATTTTTTGGATAGCCCCGCGGGGATTCGAACCCCGGTCGCGGGAGCCAGAGTCCCGCATGCTTGGCCGCTACACCACGGGGCTTCTATGTGTTATGGTGGGTAAAAGATTTTTATTAGGTATAGAAGGAAAAGGGAAAGGACAAATCCTATTAGGGGAGGTAGTGCAAGGTATATCCACCGCTCCTTTCCCCTTGAGAGATTATACTCCACCCCAAATGAGGATACTAGTATAGTAATAAGGGATAACAACCCAAAGTACTTCCATAACAGAACCAAAAAGGGCAAATGTACCACAAATATCACAAAAAGTCTACCAAGGTTCACGTTTAACACCCAGTCTATGCCCTATTATGTTTGCTATCCTGTGAATAATAGGTGTGGTCCACAATATTACAGTAGCTGTGTACGAGTCTGGTTTTGCAAACAGAAAGGCACCAGCTACAAAGTCCAGTTGATCCAGTAAGGGAGCTTCCTCTCCACGTTCCAGCCCTCCCCTCCTCTTTATGAAAGATCCTATTATATCCCCCACCATAGCTCCTACAGACATAAGAAGTCCCTCAACAGGGTTTCCTATAAGGATAGCCATTACTCCTCCCGCCAAGATACCTATAAAAAAGCCTTCCCACGTTTTCCCATCACCTAAAATTCTCCTTCCGTCAAAAAACATCAATCCCATATCTATAGGATGTGTTTTCATATGCCTTGCCAAGCTTGCTGATGCATTGGCAACATAGGCTGGAAGGAACCATATGATGGGGTTCATGAAGAGGATACCACCCTTACCTTTGCAACCTCTGCCCTCTTTATAGGTGCTATCTTTTTTAGCTGTTCTGAGAGGCGTTTCATTATATCTCCTGCAAAGAATTCCTTAAGAAGGACGTCTTTATCCGTCTTTGAAGCTATATCCCTTATGAAAGACTCCACTTTCTTTCTTATATCCGTCATCTTACCTCTTGAAACCTTTACAGCAGTCCACACAAATACTTTTATATGCAGAGTTTTTCCATCTCGCGTATTAACATCAAAAACTGTTTCTATCTTGGACGTATGCCTTCTTGTGAGCCTCTTTACAAAGGATCTCTCCAACTCATACCCCTCAAACTCCGTAAATGCCTTGGATCCCGTTACACTGGTAATTCTAAAGGTTAAGAGATATTGTAGGTGTGAGAGTGAGCCTGTAACCTCTGTTCCCAGCACTTCTACCCTTCTCCCTATTACCATCTCTGGTTCCTGGGCTGCTGTTTGTCCTACCTCCTTTTCATTAAATATTTTAGGAGCCAGAACTGTAAACCACTGTTTTGTTTTCCATGTATCAGCTGCCCTAACCCTCTTTTTCACCATTTGTATCACCCTTCCACTTAACTATTATCTCATCTGCCTCCTTTAACACCTCTTCAGGGGATCCTTGAAGGATTACTCTTTCCTTTCCCTCCAAGATGAGTGTTATCTTCATCGTTTCACCAACACTGCAGCTGTTTCGGGGTCGTATCTCCAGTCTTGAGGTAGTACCCCCTCTCTTTTGTAGTATTTTACAAGTCTTTTGATCTTGGACTCTATCCTCATGAGGGCTACCTTATTATGCATATCTTTCTTGTTTCTTTCCAAGTGTCTTCTTACCCTCACGGCCTTTTCTATAAGATTTGACAAGTCTTCAGGTATTGGAGGAGCAAGGTTGTGCTCTTTTAGAATACGCATAATCTTCTTTCCTGTAATGGCTCTCACATCTGGAATGCCATAATTATCTCTAAGGATGGTTCCTATCATAGCAGAGGAATAACCCTTCTTTGCCAGCTCGACCACAAGCTCCTCTACCTTTTTTGGGTCTACTTCCACCCATTTGGGTGGTACCCTGGATGCT
This sequence comes from Candidatus Iainarchaeum sp., assembly GCA_015521515.1. Classification (GTDB taxonomy): domain Archaea; phylum Iainarchaeota; class Iainarchaeia; order JAADDC01; family JAADDC01; genus WANZ01. Next base: position 24,693 of record WANZ01000027.1, on the reverse strand, counting down.
GGCTTCTTAGAGCCTGAACGTCCCTTCCTTCTTGCATGGATGCGTGCCATGCTCCCTTAGGTGAAAGGGGGGATAATATTTTATAAATAGCGTGCCCTCTTTGCCACCTCTTCCATGCGCTTAAGCACATCTTCCCCATCTCCGTCCATATATTCTACATAACGCTCCAAAAACCTCTCCCACCCCTCATAGAGTTGTGGGTGTGTGGCTATATAACTTCTCCTAAAGGAGAGAAGATCCACAGCCCTGTCCTCTACAGAGCGAGAGAAGAATCCAAGTCCTAAATCTATAACGTATATTTCACTATCTTTTACAATGAAGTTTGAGGTTGTTAGATCGCCATGAATGATGCCAGCTTTGTGTATCTTAGCTACCACATTGCCCACATCCTCCATTATATCTATTTTTTCAGGAGATAGGTACCTCTTCAGGGTAACCCCATCCACGTACTGCATGATAATTGTATAGTCTTCCTCCTTCACCTCAATAAGTTTCGGTGTGTTTACCCCTATCTCCCTTAACTTTTGGAGAAGTTTGGCTTCCCTCCGTGTTCTATACCTTCTAAGGAACTTATCAAGCTCTGGGTGTCTGTATCGCTTTTCTAACCTCTGCTTTATCACTCTATCCTTATCTCTGTAGAGGGCTGCTTCTGCACCTAACTTTATTAGTTCCACAATCCATATACTTCAGCAATGCACATAAAAACACATCAACGACGTATTGCCAAGGAAAGAATAGACATCCTCTTCCGTATGGCGGAGAAATTCCCTCACTATAGAAATAGATATGCCTGGCTAATCTGGAATATTGCAAAAAAGCATAGGGTAAAGCTAGGTAGGCTAAAATACAGATTTTGCAGAAGATGTTTCACCTGGTGGACGCCAGAAACCCTTGAAGTAAGGATTGTAAGCAGACCTTCTCCCTCTGTAAGATACAAATGCCGTATTTGTGGAACCACATATAGATTCCCCTTGGTTAAGAAGTAGAATAGTCTGCACTATCTACTTAGAAAAACTAACCAGGGCTCCTTTTAATCTTGGTCCCTCTAACTTTTCCTGTGCTCACCACCCTAGTAGACGAGGAGCTACTCAAGAAGGTTGAACAGTTCCTCCATCTGTACTATCTAAAGGAACTAAGAAACATTGCCGAACATTACCCAAGAAGGAGAAGACTTATTATAGATTATGAAAAACTAGCAAAATTCGACTATAATCTAGCGGATCTCTTCCTTGAAGACCCAGATACCCTCATATCAGCCTTTGAGCAGGCTATAGAGAAGATGGAAGTAGGTAGCGGAAAGGATCTTGTTATCCGTGTAGGATTGAAGAACGTTCCCTCTGTAAGAAAGGTCCTCATAAGAGATCTATCATCAGATTATATAGGAAAGGTTATCGTGGTAGAGGGTATTGTAAGAGAGATGACCGATGTAATGCCAAAGATTAAGGTAGCTGTCTGGCTATGCAAAAATAAGGAGTGCAACGCCATGATACCTGTGGTACAGGAAGGTCCCACCCTTAAGAAGCCGCCCTACTGTCCCTTTTGCGGCAAGAGAGAGTTTGACCTTGTGGAGGAAAAATCTAGCTACACAGATTTTCAAAAAATACGTATCCAAGAACCTCTTGAATATCTAAGAGGTGGGGAGCAGAGTAGACACGCCGCTATCTACTTGGAGGATGACCTTGTAAACACCACCACCCCTGGTGAGAGAATCCTTGTAACAGGGGTCTTGCGTATAAAGAAAGGGCAGGGCAAAAGTGCGGTACATGACAAATACATAGAAGCCCTTTCTGTGGAGCACGTCCAGAAGGAATTTGAGGAGCTCGAACCCACTCCCGAGGAACTGCAGAAGATTAGGGAATTGGCTTCAGATCCTAACATATACGATAAACTCGTAGCATCCATAGCGCCTGCTATAAAGGGTCATGAAAAGGTGAAAGAGGCTATTGCCCTTCAGCTATTTGGAGGTGTTAAGAAGGAATTACCGGACGGTACAAGGATTAGAGGTAATATCCATATTTTGCTCCTCGGAGATCCCGGTACCGGAAAGTCTCAAATACTTGAATATGCAGCCAGGCTTGCTCCAAAAAGTTTCTATGTGGCTGGAAAGACTGTTACGGGAGCTGGTCTAACAGCTTCCGCTGATAGGGATGAGTTTGGAGAAGGTGGATGGGTTATTAGAGCTGGAGTATTGGTGTTGGCATCGGGTGGATTGGCAGCGGTAGACGAGTTTGACAAGATAGAGGCCAAGGAGAGACAAGCACTTCATGAGGCCATGGAGCAACAGCATATTTCCGTGGCAAAAGCTGGCATAGTAACACGATTTAAGGCAGAAACCTCCATTTTGGCGGCTGCAAACCCCAAGTTTGGAAGATTCGACGAGGACGAGCCTATTATAAACCAGATAAGCATAGAACCTACCATACTAAATAGATTCGACCTTATGTTTGTTATTAGAGAGGTTAAGACATCGTCAGAGGACAAGGAAATAGCCTCTCACATCTTAAAAACACACAAAGCGGGTCAGATGAGAGCACAGTATGAGAAAGGATCCACAAGTATAACTGCAGAGGAGGTAAAGGAGGCTGAGGATGTGGTAAGGCCGGCTATTGACCTAGAGCTACTAAGGAAGTACATTGCCTATGCGAGAACCCATGTGGTTCCTACTCTCACACCCGAGGCAGAAGAAACACTTTTAAACTTCTATGTGGGTTTGAGAGAGAAAGGTAGAGAAAAAAGAGTGGTTCCCATAAATGCAAGGCAGATGGAAGCGCTCATAAGGCTGGCTGAAGCGTCTGCAAGGGTTAGACTATCCCCCTATATTACAAAGGAGGATGCAGAAAGGGCAAAGAACCTTCTTTTAAGCTCCATGGAGGAAGTACTCATGGATCCAAAAACACAGGAAATAGATATAGATGTACTATATACTGGAATGCCCAAGGGTAAGATACAGAAGCTAAAGCTTGTGTTAAACACTATACGGGAAAAGACTCAGATTCAAGATGTAGTATCCTTTGAGGATATATATAACGAGGTGAATGTGTACGACATTAACAGGGATGAGCTTGAAGAGTTGCTGCATGAGCTATTAAAGAGGGGAGACATCATAGAACCTCGGAAAGGCTTATACACCTACGTCAAACCATAATTCTTACATCCACAGCAAAAGCACCCTTTTCATTAAGCATTAGGGGATTTATCTCTGCTGATGATGGTTTATAGTGTTCCACAAAACGGGAAAAGGCAACCACCGATGAAACCAGGTCCTCTATGTTCAGTTTCATCCCTCTAAACACTCTTGGAATGTTTAAATCCTCTATCATCTCCCACACATCGATCCCATTTAAAGGAACTAGTCTAACCTCAAAGCGGTTCATTACCTCTGCCATAACACCTCCATATCCCAACATAAGAACATCCCCATAGCCTTTCTCCCTCTTCATACCAAGGATGAGTTCTAATCCCCTTATTTGTTCCTGCACTATAGCCTTTTCATAGAGGGAAAGCACTCTTTTCAGCGCTTTCCGAAGTCCATCTTTATCAAGAATGTTAGTATACACCAGTCCCTTCTCTGTTTTGTGTTCAAAGGTGGCAGGTTTTACTACAGCAGGAAAGATATTCCACTCCACCTCTTCTCTATCTGTAATCACCATTCTAGGAATTTTTACATACTCTGACACCATCTCAAAGGCCTCTTCCACACTAACCAATCAACAATCCCCCCAGCACCATAATAGCTCCAATAACCATAACCGCTATCTTCCACAGCTGTTCCAGCTCAACTACCGCCCCTACAATGAGAAGGGCTACACCTATAGCAGACAGGATTATTTTAGGGTGTAAAAGCTTTCTGGTTTTTATGGGAGAACTGCTCTGTTCCTCCTCTAATCTTAACACTTTTCTCTCCAATACATCCACCTTCTCTTCCACCCTAGAGAGCTCAGAGATATATTTATTCATCTCATCTCTTGTAAGTTTGAAGAGATTCCTGTTTATCATCCTCAGCTGAGCATCCAGATAAGACCTTAGATCCTCCTTTACATCGGATACAAAAGTTTCCCTTTCCTCTTCCAACACAGATCTTACCACATCCTTTAGTTCATTCCTCAGTGTAAGGAGTATCTCTCTGTTTGCAAGCAAAATAAGCTTTTTTGCATCCTCCTCTGATACACCCATCTCCTTAAGGGTATTTACTATCTCCGTTACCGTAGCTCCAGAATCAAGCATGGATCTAACAACGGAAATAAGGTTTTGCATGGTAGAAATAGGTGATTATTATTTTAATATGTTCCGGGGGGAGAGGCCAAGAGCCTTAACACTTCTCCCATTTCCCTTTGGCCGTTGGGCCTTGCTCTTGGCCTCTCCCACTTTTTATGCCCCTCTACTTGGCTAACACCCCCCTCATCCGTGCGCGTATGTAAGATAGTATTCCACCTTATATAGGTGTGCATTCACTATAGTGGTGACAGGTTTATATATAAAATGCCAGCACTGCCAAAGGAATAAGCAGCAGGAGATAGGCGCCCAAATTCCATGCAAATACCTTGGATCCATCAAGGGGATAGATGGGCAACATGTTAAATGTACCTATAAATGCATTTACCTTTGCTACATAGTAGAATATAGGAAATCCTGTTAGAAAGGCTAGTAAATAAAATATTATTGCCATTATAAGGTTTGCAAGCGGTCCCACAGCTGAAATTATGCCATTTTCCCTTATTGTAGGGTTTCCAAACACATAAACAGCCCCAGGAGCTGCAAATACGAATCTACCATTGGTAAGTACTGCTAAACCTATAGCAAGCAGTAGTCCTTCGCTCCACATAATAAACCTTGCAGGATATCCAAACATGTTAGCTGCATACCTATGGGCGAGTTCGTGGAAAAGAAACGCCGTACCTACAGCTACAAGGGATAGGGGGAGAGTATATAGAAATTGATAGGGGTTTAGGTTCCATGAGAAAGCAATAGAGAGGGTCAACCACGATATAATCATCTCTGTTGCTTCACCTCTATCCATGTTTGGAATGGGTGGGAAAAGTATTAAATGTGAGAATGCCCATTAATTACATGAGAAGCCAGGTATCCGCTGAGCTTCTCATTGTAATTGCAGTTCTTGCAGCGCTGGCCTTCTACCTCTTTAGCAACATGCAATCCTCCTCAGAGAGCCTCATGTCAAAGTACAGGAGTGCCTCCCAAGGTATAGAAGAGATCATTTCAGAGATGGAGAGTGGGGCTTCCCCATGATAACAGTAGATTACCTTATAAACACCGCCGTTACTGCCTTCTTTGTGTTTGCCTTCCTTAGCATCTTTTACACCACCTACACATCAGCAGAGGAAGGCATAAGGAAAACTCATCTAAGGTACTTGTCCCAAGTAATAGAGGACAGGATGAAGATGTGTCAAGTGGTAGACAACATAAAGATATACGCACCCTACAGGGTTTCTATAGACTGTGGGGAGGGAAGAATATGCTGGAAGGATATCTGCTACCCTGTTTCCTGTAACGGTGGAGGGGAGGGCACTACATTTATCCTCAGAGATTGTACTATTTACACACTAGACTAGCAAAGATATCATATCTTTCTCCTTTACAATAGACGTGTTCTCCTTTCTCTAACCCTACACTCACCCTATCATTTTCGTAAACAAACAAAACAAGAGGTGATATATCCTCATGTACAGGTTGAAGAAGGATAAGAAGAGAGAGGAAGATGAGACCTGCCACTATCGCCTCTAATAACAACATATACCCTCTCATTGACCCACCTCCAGCTCCACCACCCTTCCATTATACATAACAACCCTCTTCACCACCATCCCATCCCTCTTTCCACACCTAAACTCACCGCACCTTATGTAGGATACTTCATTGCATAGAATTCTAGAGCAGTCAACCACATTCATTGCCTTTACTCCCAACCTGTCAACCTCTATGCTATTCATAACCTTCTCAGACGTAAGAAGAAGGGATATGATTTCCCTATCTACTTTTTTGTTCATCAACAAAACATCCATCGAGTATAGATGTATAAATCCCAAGGAAAATAGGAAGCTCACTACAAGGATTGTAATGAGCACCTCAAGGGGTTGATAGGTGACCATTGTACACCACCACTCCATAGGTTATAGGAAGAGAAAGACTTGCACCCCCAAAGTAGATACCTCCCTCTTCTGTTTTACAGGGAAGAGATAGAGATACTGCTCTTTCCTGGGAAAAGTATATCATATCCTTACAAAGGTTTACCATCTGAACGTCCATCTTGGGAATACTTATTTCGCTCACAACTGCCATCATACCAAGAAGGAAAAGCATGTACATTACGAAATCTATTCTCATGGACTTCCCCCTCCTGGTATGTAGATGATTGCATTCCCTATCCTGCCTTCTATGGGGCAGGATAGGTATATTTCATCCTCTCCCACTGCAATAGGATCCTCACAATAGGTAATATCTACTACCCTCTCCCATTTCTTCAGAAATGCCTTAAAAAGAGAATTAGAAGTAGAATAGCACTGTTCTACCGTCATAGAATTGCACAACTCCTCCAAATACTTCATATACATATACACACCTCTCTCAAAATCGCTTCGTATGTACACATCCCTCATAGAGGAAGCAATTTCACCCACGGGTAGATAGTAGGTATGGGACTGGAGGGTTTGAAGAAGGGGGATAAGGAGCAGGGTAAAAAGAATGGAAGCCATCACATATTATATTATTCTATTTTCACCTTAAAGCCCTGTTCCTCCCCTTCCAGCTTTGGCTTTTCCTTCTTTAACCTTACCTCCAACACACCGTTCCTGAAGGAGGCCTTTGTTTCCTCTGGGATAACAGGTTCTGGTAGGGTTATTGTCCTGTAAAAGGAGGATACTCCTATCTCCCTCAAGTAGTAGCTCTTACCCTTCCTTTCTTCCCTCGCCTTCCTCGTAGCCTTTATGGTAACGCTATCCCTGTTGACATAAAGCTCTACATCCTCCTTGTTTACCCCTGGCAGTTCCACTACCAGCAGGAAGTGATCGCCCTCGTCTATCAGATCTATAGCGGGCTCTCTTATATATTGAGGCTCCCCTACCCTTCCAAACAAAGATGAGAACATTCTATCAAGTTCTCTATGTATCCTTCTCATCTCTTCAAATGGATCATACATGTTATCACCTCCTATAAGGGAGAAAGGGGGCAGAGGAGGCAGACTAGATCATAGCCCACCTCCTCATGCTCTCACCCCCTTTCTCCACTACTATATAATAGCCAAAGATTTTTAAACTTTGTCAAAAAATATTTGACAGATGGAGCGAGAGATACTCCTCAGAAGAGACAAGCTACCCACCACCAATGATCCAGAGAAGCTCATGGAGTACCTCCTAAGAAGCCTTGGCATCGAAAGAAACATCAACGCCTACAGAAGAATACTGGAGAAGGTTTACAGGGACAGTCTGACCACAGGAGAGATTAGTAGTGGAATTGCAAAAAGGACAACAACTATATACTATGTAAAAAAGCTTGTAAGAATAGGATTAATAGTAAAAAGAGGTTCTAGATATGAATTAAGGGAACACACCCTTGAAAACACTATGCGGGAAATAAAAAAGGACGTGGATCGCATATTAGATGATCTCATACTCATTGCAAAAAAGATTGATGAGGTGGTGAGAGTATGAAATTGAGGGTTGCTCGTGCATATCAGCAGGATGTTGGAAGAGGTGTTGTAAGGCTTCCATCTAGAGCCTTCAGAGAGCTGGGTATAGCCTCTGGAGACTTCGTGCTCATTAAGGGAGAGAAAGAAACCGTTGCAAAGGCGTTAAGACTATACAGGGATGACGAGGACGACATCATAAGGATGGACGGAGATCTTCGAAGGTCTGCAGGAGCTTCAGAGGGAGAGGAGGTAGAGGTTCTCCCAGTGAGAGAAAAGAAGGCCGCTAGAAAGGTGGTACTTTCTCCTGCAGATGAAGAGAGTGCAGATATATTAAAGAGGATTGATAGAGACAGTATAAGGAGTTTTCTCCTTGAAAGACCACTAACAGAGGGAGACATTGTAACCCTCCCTGTTTATATACCCCACTACTTCGAAACAGTCGGCATAAAGGCTGTTGTTACAAGAACAGACCCTAAGGGAGTGGTATACATAGACGAGGGTACCTCTGTGGAGGTTCGAGAGAAACCTGAGGAGGGAAGAACCGGATGCGTTACCTACGAGGACATTGGAGGTCTTAAGAGGGAGATAGAGCTTATTAGGGAAATGGTAGAGCTTCCCTTGAAGCACCCCGAGGTGTTTCAGAGGCTTGGTATAGAACCTCCCAAGGGGGTGCTGTTATTTGGGCCTCCTGGGACTGGGAAGACGTTGCTTGCAAAGGCTGTAGCCTGTGAAAGTGATGCCCACTTTATTTCCGTGAACGGACCTGAAATTGTCTCAAAGTACTATGGAGAAAGTGAGCAAAACCTTAGGAGAATCTTTGAAGAGGCGGAAAAGAATGCACCTGCCATTATATATATCGACGAGATCGATGCAATAGCTCCTAAAAGAGAGGAAGTAACAGGGGAAACAGAAAAGAGGCTGGTGGCACAACTACTAACTCTTATGGATGGACTAAAGGGTAGAGGAAATGTTATTGTAATAGCGTCCACCAATAGACCAGAGGCTGTGGACCCCGCCCTCAGGAGACCGGGGAGATTTGACAGGGAGATTGAGATAGGGCTGCCAAATAGGGAGGGCAGAAAGGAGATACTACACATCCACACAAGGAGGATGCCTCTTGAGGTATTTGATTCAAAGGATAGAGTCATCAGGGTACTTGATAGACTGAAGGATGATGAGGAGTTTTCAAAGTTGCTTGAAAAGGCTAAGGACCTTTCACTTGAGGAAATAAAGAGAGAGGTTCAGAAACTCCCACAGGAAAAGCTTAGAAGACTAGAATATGAGCTGAAAGATGACATTCTATCCGAGATTGCTGACAAAACACATGGTTATAGTGGTGCAGACCTGGCAGCCCTTGCAAAGGAAGCCGCCATGATAGCGTTGAGAAGATATCTGCCCAACATAAAGGAGATTGGAGAAGAACCGCTCTCTAAGGAATTCCTTGAGAGGATGAAGGTTACAAGGGAGGACTTTGAGAAGGCACTATTAAGAGTGGAGCCATCCGGTATGAGAGAGGTGATGGTGGAAGTCCCGAAGGTTACATGGGATGATATAGGAGGGTTAGAAGATGTAAAGAACGCACTAAGGGAGGCTATTGAGTGGCCTCTTAAGTATCCTAAGCTTTTCAAGGAAGCGGGCATAGAACCTCCCAAGGGGGTGCTGTTATTTGGGCCTCCTGGGACTGGGAAGACGTTGCTTGCAAAGGCTGTAGCCACAGAGAGCAATGCAAACTTTATCCCGGTGAGAGGTCCGGAAGTATTATCTAAGTGGGTAGGAGAGAGTGAAAGAGCCATAAGAAAAATATTCCACAGAGCCCGACTCGTGGCCCCTTCTGTAATATTCTTTGATGAAATAGATGCCATAGCCCCCGCAAGAGGAACGGATGTAAACAGAGTAACAGAGAGGGTGGTAGCACAGCTATTGACAGAGATGGACGGTATTGCATCCCTGAAGGATGTGGTCATCATTGCCGCCACAAACAGGCCAGACCTACTTGATCCGGCACTATTAAGGCCTGGTAGATTTGATAGAATCATATACGTTCCACCTCCGGACAAAAATGGCAGGAAAGAGATTCTAAAGGTACATACCAGGGATATGAAGCTATGTGAAGATGTAGACCTTGATAAACTTGCAGAGAAGACAGAATACTACACAGGTGCCGACCTGGCAGCCCTCGTAAAGGAGGCTGGTATGGAGGCCATTAGAAGGGCTGTTAGGGAGGGGAAGGATAGCATAGGGTGCGTGAGCATGAAGGACTTTGAGGCGGCCATGAAGAAGGTAAAGCCGTCTCTCACCCCAGATATATTAAGGGAGTACGAAGAGCTTGCTAAGAGGTGGAGGTGAGGTTATTTCCTATCTATCACCAAACTATCTCCCTCCACCCTCACCTCCACCTCGGAAGACTCCAAGGTATTTTTCTTTATATCAATGCCCAGAAAGAGAAGAGCTATCATAGCCCCTCCTGTCAGGATAGCCTTCAGGAAGTTCCTCTTCTCTATGTTCACAGCACATTAAGGGTGGGGTGGTTTTTATCTTTTGCGCTTCTTTTCCCCTCCTCTTAGCTCCTTCTCAACCTCTCTGGCACCCTCCTGAAACGCTCTTATGGCAACACCTATATTTCTTATGAAGTCCTTTGCCTTGTAGGGGAAGAAGAGCACCACCAACACTATGATTATTAGGATGATTTCTGTTATTCCTATGTTTAGCATGTTAGAAGATGGAAGAGCTCCTTTATATCCTTATTGCTCCCTCTATGAGAAGGATAGCAACAAGGGTTATTATGACATCTGCTACAAGAAGATCACCAGGACTTAATATGGCTGAGAATATAAAGATAAATGTGTAGATAATCGGCCGGTTTTTCTCTATAGATTCCCTTGGTAGGAGCTTATACCTTATAAGAAGCTTGAGTATAAGGGGGAGGTGAAAGAGAATGTAAAAGATAATAGTAAAATAGGTTAGGAATCCGATCACATCCGTTGGGGTAATCAATAGCTCTGCCCCCACCAGGGAGGATAGTGTTCTCGCAAGGTAGAACACTACCTGTCCTGATAGATAGAAAGATACAATTACAGAAAGGATGGCCGCAACAAAGGAATATATGATATACTTCTTTAGTGTACGTGATTCCTCCTTTGTGAGGGCATCTCTCAACCACCCATAAAACATAAGCAGAAAAGGTGGTATCACAAGAATGAGTGCCAGCTTTGCCACAGCGTCAAGGTAAAAGGCCATCACATCCCTCACACCAAGGAAGTACAATCCCTTTCCCACCAGAGTAAAGGAGGCTACCAACACAACGTACACTAAGATATACATAAATACTCCTTTCAGCACCAATCCCCTTAACTCCTCAATATATCTCCTCACAACAACATTTCACCCAACAATTATTTTTACATCAACATTACCACTTCCGTTTGATTGACTTGAATACCAATGGTAGTAGAACACTATATCTACCGTGCTAGCTGGAACCGTTGTATCTACCATAGACGCGAAAGAGAAATTCCCATCTATATCTGTAGTTGTGCTCCAGTTTGCACTATCGGTAGCAGGTGACCATCCCGCTAGTTTAGTGGTTCTGTCATAAGTATTGGCCTGGGATCTTGTGTTGGATACAGGATCTAAAATAAATGGTATGTCCGAGTTCTGCATAAGATCTATAATAGCATAAGCATCTATTCTGACAACACTATTAGAACTATCATAGTATATAACAGCGAACCCTATTGACAGCCCATTAGCTGTTTCTAACACACCTGCATTTGTGTAGGAAATACTGCTTGGGCTTTCTATTGTAACTCTTAAGCTATTTGGAAGATTCCAGCTATTTATATCATTTAGTGGTATACGCTGGCTATACAATCTAACCGTAAGATCTTCCATTCCATAGGCTAGGGACTTATTTATAGCTATCCTAAGTTTTCTGTCATAACCTTTGTAGCATATGTTGGTGCTTATAGTGGGTGTATAGTTCGTATTTGTTGGGGTAGATATCCAATAGCTGGCTGGAGAGAAACACGGTGCACTTTCAGTGGTTACGTTCTGGGTCAGTGTCTTCGTTTGGCTTCCATCGGGGCTATATCTCCATTCATCGATATCCTGTCTGTACCACAGTTTTCCTGGCTCAAGAGCCGGATCCGACGTCAAAGGTTGAAAAACTATACTATCCGGCTTTATATAAACAGTGTTTTCACCTATCTTCAGGCCTTCCTTTAGCAGATCTTCCAACAACCACTCTGCAAACCTCCGCTTAAGCCATCTTAGCATCGTTAAGAATAACCTAACCTTCTATATAATTCTTACCCTAAACCATTGTAGAGCTTTGTTAATAATTCACAAGGATCTTCTCCCGTGTATGATAGGATTGCCTCCCCCATAGCCCGTCCCCACTTCTCTCTATCTCCAAACTCCCCACACTCCTTCAAACGTTCCACCAATCCGCCTTTTATAGCCTTGGAGACTCTCTCATATACATACTCAAGATCCTTTTCAGGATCTTGTCTGTTTACATAAAAACTAAGCACATAATACATTATTACACCTGCAATATCCCCTACGATCTTCTCCAACTCCTCAAGAAGGTTCAGAAAGGGTTTCATATCATACTTCTTACCTGTTGTTATCTCCAAAATATAGAAAAACCATCTAATACCTTCATCTCCTTTTACCATACAAACACTTAAACACATGAGAATATGTTAAAAATATGGACAGGCTCCACCTCATCATCGGTGGTGTGATCCTCGTATCCATCATTATGGGTATTGTCCTCTTCTCCCAAAGGGGTTCCACCTCTTCAGAGAAGAATATTCCCATCCTTTCTGAAGACATCATAAGAACCGCTTGTCCGGAAGGGTTTCCAGGATCTCCGTCGTTTATCAGCTGTGAAGAAGCTGTAAAGACTGCTTTCAACAAGGTTCCCTTTACCGATGTGAGGGCTACCTATTTGACTGCCTGGACAGATGGTAGCCCTGTATACAGGTTTACCGTGGTGGAAAACAATTATTATCTCTGTATAACGGTAACTGCAAGGGATTCGCCAAAGGTAATAGATGTTTCTTCGGGCAAATGTCCTAAAGGTTGAGATCCCACGGTATTCTTTCACTATTCAGCACTATCACCCTTCTTTTATCAAGATATGGGTAGGTATGGGCTAGTCCCACGAACCAGGGTGTGTGAACCTGAGCCACCCCATGGTAACTATCCCACACTATGGGAGAGGTGAGTATCTCTTCCAACCACTCAAAGGCTTCTGGGTCTATATCCTCCATCACCTTCCTCCACTTCTTCCCCACCCTCTTTGTTCCCTTACATCTATGGGAGTGGGGTAAATGAGTCGTCATACGTATGCCAAAATATCTTAACTCTTGGATGGCTTCAGGGTAGGGATCCGGAATGTATATTACATATTTATCTTCTTCTAATGTCCATCTGTCCTTCTCAAGGACAGGGTCTCCATCATTTTCTGCTGCCTGCCATAGGGGATCGTAGAACCCCTGGCTCCATGTATCCATGAAGAATTCTACACAACACTTTGGATAACCCAACATCTCACCTATCTCTATGTGTCCATCCTTTCTCTTGGATGCCTCTCTAAATCTTTCTCCGTCCTTTGGATCCCTCACAAGAGCCCCATACCAGAAGAACGGCTCCCCTGGTTTGGGAGGAACATGATAGTGAGAAAAGCCTTGATAGTATGCGCTTTTTGCTATGGGGAAGAAGTATAGCCCATCCCTTTGAATTTGCTCTATGAACTCTGCAAAATTGTTTACATCCACATGCCATGTAGCTGCCCTTCTATAACCTCTCTTTACCATTTCGTATTCTGCTCTGTTTGCCATACGAGAGATTCTACCTAACCTTGGTTCCCATACTGCCTTGTACTCGGGTCTTCTCCACACAATCCTTGTAAAGTGTTTTATCTCAAAGTCTGGTTTTATTACCGGTGTTTTGCTCTTAAACATACATATTCACCCGTCAAGGTGCCTTAAGCTTCCATCTATGTGTTCTACACCATCAGTATGATTGCCTCCAAAGCAGGAACCTCCCCTCGGAGGATTGTCACTGTCTAGGTGTCTTACACTTCCATCTGTATGCTCCACACCATCGTTGTGTCCACCCCCGCAGGATCCCTCCGCTATTCCATCTAGGTGTCTTAAACCTCCATCAACGTGCTCTATTCCGTCGGTATGGTTAGTGCTTAATGAACGGCTTGTCTCAAAGGGAAGTGTAGCTTTTACATAGGCCGGTTCTATACCCATAAACCTTAGAACGTTGTCATAGTAGCTGAAAACTGCCTTCCAAGCAGGACAGTTTGCATCCCTGTTTCTCCAGTCACCGTTTATGGTGGTTGCGGAACATCCACCATAGCAGATAGGGAAGTACTTACATCCCCTACATCCCCCATACTCAAATGGTGTATTATACAATACTTCTTCCCTGATATACATTCTCTCCTGTGTTCTTAGCAGAGGTACATGTCTTTGGCAGTTTGTAACCATCCTATCTCCCTTTATAACATGGGCAGCAGCTGTGTTAAACGGATCACACGGTCTAAAAACACATACCACTTCTTGTCTTCCCAGGAGGGCGTTCATGATATCTCTGAAGGGAGACCATTGATAGCCGGTATCCAGCATAAACTTTGCAAGCTCTCTGTATACATATGCTAACCTACCTGGCTCAAGGAAGTACTGCTTTGGCGCAGGGTAGCCAAGAGGATTTAATCTTCCTGTTATCCTTAGCTCTCCTGAAAGCCAGTGTATGAACTTCTTTAGTTTTTCAAAGCGCTCATCATCACCGGCGTTAAACTTATGTACCACAATAATAACACTGGTTGGTATCTTTTCCTCCACCAATCTTTGAAGATTCTCCAGTACCTTTCTTGTTTGGGATGGTGGAGCTCTTAGAACATTCAATTCTTCTGGTCCGTCTATGCTCACTCCCACACTAACTCTATACTTTTTGAAAATCTCTATGATGTCATCGTCTATGTTTACACCGTTTGTTTGTATTGAAGGGCGCTGTCCTACCTCTACAATTTTCTTAAATATGGCCTCTATATCCTCTTTAGGAAGGGTTAGAGGCTCTCCTCCGTGTAAAGTGAACACCCCTCCATATCCATTACTATATTCCGGCAATTTTGCCGTTTCTTCAATGGTATTCAAAATCCATTCCAGATCATAGTCCTTTTCCCTCAACAATCTGTTCTGATAACAGTATGCACAAGAAAGGTTGCATGCCAGGGTAGGTTTTATGAGTACTGTCACCATTCAACACCTCCTATGAAATGTTTATATGGGCTGATCGTTGTGCACGTCGTTATGTGAAGATGTGTCAGAGTGTGTATCGTTCCAGTCAGACCAGTTTGCATGTGAATCTGAGTGAGAGTCTGAGTGGGAGTCTGAGTGGGAGTTTGGCCAGTCAGACCAGTCATAATGTGAATCTAGATGGTCCGAATGATTTGAATGTGGTACATCATCATGAGGGGTTGCATTAGCATGTGGCTGGTCACTGTGGTTAGTATGATCGTAGTGCGGACTATCAGCATGTATTGTATTACTATGATCGCCCCAATCTGTGTGTATAGCATCATTATGGATCCAATCTAAATGTTGTGACGAATCGCTATAGTCTGACCAATCTCCGTGAGAGTCCGTATGAAAGTCAGCATGATCACTATGATCTCCATGAGGTGTATCTCCATGGTCTGTCCAATCCCAATGTAAAAAGTCGCTATAGTCGGACCAATTATAGTGAGTGTCGGAGTGGGTATCGTTCCAGTCAGACCAGTTTGCATGTGAATCTGAGTGAGAGTCTGAGTGGGAGTCTGAGTGGGAGTTTGGCCAGTCAGACCAGTTGGAGTGGTTGGCCCAGTCGGAGTGAGTATCTGTGTGCCATTCTCTAAGGTTTCCTGTGCCTGTAACAAACTTTATGTAGTTCCCTTCCAACCAAAGAGATCCTGGTTGGCCAGATGAAGTGCCAAGAGAGACGGTTGGCAGCCTTCTTATGGCTCCGTATTGATCAATATAGTACAGGTAGTTTCCGTCTATCCAGAGGGAGCCTGGCTGGCCAGAAGAGGATGAAGACACTAATTCGCCTTCCTGGGAACGAATGTTTCCATTAGCATCTACGTATTTCAGTCTTGTTCCTTCTACCCAGATGGATCCTGGCAGTGGCATCGTATATTATTAGGGCACATACTTATTAGTGCCTACCGGTACCTGCAAGCCGTTGATATTCTTTATGACAGCTGTTCCCCTACCATCGATGTAATTTGCATATATCAGAATACCGCCGTTAACATCTATGTGGTCCGGATAGATCCTTACACTATGCTGGCCAATCCTAAGGTTTATTACCCTTAATTCCTCCACAGTAACATCGGAAAGCAACCAGTTAACCAACATTTGTTTTAGTCTCTTCAACACCCTATCACCCCCTTCTAATTTCTCCCCTTATCCACAAGTTTCCTTTATCATCTATTCTAAGAACAGGTTCTCCCCTTTGGTTTAATAGCACAATACTATTCCCATCCTCAACAAACCTAAAACCGTTCTTGAAGACAAGATCTCCAGATTGAAGAATACTAGCCCTCACAACATTGGCATTTAGTTCGTTCACCTCTGACACATTTGAAGGATCTAAGTAGAAGGAGGTGTTATCACTATCATTATACCGCGGGGCCTTTACCACCTTTGAAGATACCACCTCTGTGGTAGTTTCTGAAAGTGCTGAATCTCCTAGGGTACGCGTACCAACCCAGATTGGTATCTTTCCAGTGGTTCCGGATCCAAGGGCATCGTCCGTGGGGTTTGTATCTACTGTAGTTGGAACGTATTGGGTTCCATTCCACACCAAAGCTTGACCTGCAGACGGAGCGGTAGGGGATACAGGTCTTCCCTGTATTTTTGCAACTGTGGGGTTGGGATACGTACCAGATAGGTCTCCTCCTGCAGATTGACCCTCGTTTACAAACCTACCATCAAAGGCCGATCCTGTAGCGTATTGATTGGTAAGTACAAGGTTTCCATCTATATCTGTAGAGAAATATGTTGGGTTGTACTTGAGAGAGATGGATGCAGAGGTTCCCGTAACAGATACAGAGATAGGATCTGTGGAAGTTATGGTGGTTATACCATTGTCAACTCCACACAAAACATTACCTGAAGCGTCTGTGTATAGTTTTGAGCAGTTTGTTTTTGTGGTTAGACGCAGATTAGAAAGGACGGAAGTGCCTGCAGGGTCTACATAGAAAGAGGTGTTGTCTCTGTCCTTGAACTGGGAGGCTGAAATACCTGGTCCGTGAACTTCCACACCGGCGTTGAAGTCTCCTGCATAGTTTATTATCAATTTTGTGGGATAGGGTACAAGGGCTCTTTTCCAATTATAATCTCCCACAACAGTTCTGGCCATCTTAAAATCGAATCCTACTCTCACTTCCCCAGACTGATACGCACCAAACCTTTCATTTCCGGAGGCGTCTGTAACTTTAAGGCTTCCGTTTACCTCAAGGTTGGCTGTTGGGTTTGTGTTGTTTATACCTACCTTGTTTGCAAGAACGGAAAGGGTACTTGTGTTAGAGGGTTGGATGTAAACCGGGCCTGCCTTAATATAAACAGGGCTCTGGTACCTCCAATGATCTGTTATATAGAGGTAGTCTGCAGAGTCGTTGCCCCACTCTATGTACAAATGCCCATCGGATTTGTCTATACCCCAGGTTCTCAGATAGGTGGGAGGAAGATAGCCAGCATCTCTAGTGGTATATATGAGGCCCGTAGATACTAGATCTCCCCTAACATAAGTAGTACCATTTACATCAAGAGTATACTGGGGCGTAGAAATGTTTATACCGAGGCGTTTGTTCGTGTTATCCCAGTATAGGTTAGAGGCTGATACTGTGGAGGGGGATGTAAAGTAGGGTATGTAGTTCGTGGTGCCGGAGCCTGTAATATCGTTGGAGGGTGTGGTATCCACCACTGTACATGAAATGGTACCGTCAGATGGGTTTACTGCTGTAAGTGCCTGCCCTGATGGACAAGAAAGGGTGGAGGTTATATTCATCTCTAAGGATCCTGCATTTACCTTCAAGCCTCTCCCAACACTTAAACCTATGGTTATATCTGAGGAAAGTGCTCCTCCACCTGTTAGAGGTGACAAAACTGATATGGTTCTTGTCTGGGGGACATACTTGCTTGAGAGGGGCGTACCTCCCTCCACAAAGGAGGTTGCATACACATTGTTTGCTCCTATGTCTCCAGAGACATGTAACTTATAAGAAGGTGATAGATTCCCCACACCTATATTTCCAGAGGTACTATCCAGCCAGAAGTATGCACCGCCTGCTCCCACATAGAGAGGAATTGGAGTACCAGTATTTGCCCAAGATCTAACCGTAAAGGACCCAAAACCTTCGTCGTAAGCTACATCAAAGAATTTGTTTGGAATAGAGGAAACGTTCATCCTTATACCCTCTGACGTTCTTGTAGAATGTACATTAGTATCTATTAGGAGAGAGCTCTTCAAATGGAGAGAGTCCCAGGCTGTTGGAAATCCTACGGTCATCGGACCTAGGACGGAAGTGCCTGCAGGGTCTATATAATAGGAGGAGTTTGACATATCTTCTAACCTTTCTGCTAACACTGTATTGGCAGAGATATTAGCATGCTGGTTAGTTGTGTTATTCCAGAACACCACATAGTCCTTGTTTGTAACAATACCTACGTGGGTAAATGGTTGGGTAGATTGGATGTAGATGGCGTCAGTTGCCTCGTTTATGTTGGTAGTTGTTGTATCATCTGGTCTGGTGTTAATGGTAAGGGTGGACATCATACTGTAATTCTGGAATTCGTTAAATTCGTAGGATCCTACTACATTTTCCCTCAGTTGGATGTCTAAAGTGCTATATGTTCCTGTTACACTGGCGTCTGACGTTCCTGCGTTGGAGAATATGTCGGATCGTTTTAGAACCTCTATATTGTTTATGAAAACACTACCACCGTTTACATAAATACTACCGTTTACAACGTTAAGGTCCCTGTTCTCTATAAGAACACCTGCTGCCATTGCTATAGGTAGTAAGAGGAGTGCGAGGATGTGTCGCATCGTTCTATTGATGTTTTTGTGGATTATAATGTTATCGGATTGTCACATTACCCAACAAAAGGTTTGAGTCGATAATGTGCATGTCAAGGGGGGATGTACTTACTATGTTAATGTCGGATAGTGTATAATCGCTGTTTAGCGAGTATATACCTGTAGTTGAGGTATTTAAACGAAGAGAAGCTGAGGAGATAGATACATTGGAGGAATTTCTTATTATAACACCGTAAGGATCATTAGTTTCAAGATAGAAGTTAGAAATTCCTACATTTGAAGATTCAAGGATTGCTATAATAGGATATACCCTCTCCATTGTGGATCCTCCCGCATCTATGGAAACTCCTCCTGTATAATCCTTTACCCAGATGGAAAGGGGGAGGAAAGGTGATATGGAGGAGAGGGAAGACGGGCGGAAGAGATACATCTTCCTATCACCATATACTATATCTCCAATGGAAAGTGAGAAGCTGAAGGTGAAGGGGTCAGAAATATACATAACATGGTTCACCTCATTGTTCTCAACAGATGTAATAACCACATTAGTAAGATTGTTCACAAGGAAGGAGGTGTCCACATTCCTTATCCTGCATCTTTCTATGGATATATTCGATCCCCCGTCAAAGAGGAAAGTTGTTTCAGACCCGGAACCCCTCAGTGTATGAAGCATACAATCTAACGTTATTCCGTTGTAATCCTTCCAGAGGTTAATGCACGGATCTCTATCTATTACAATATCTGTAAACATAAGAACTCTTCTGTCAGGCCCAGCGTATGAATCGAGTGTGGCTTGGCACTGTCCGCATGTATAACAAAAGTATATCTCTCCTAGAGGCCAGCTAATAGGCTTTAGATCCGTCCAAAGCTCCACACCGTTTATGAAAACAGTTACTCTATATGGAAGAATGTTTTCATCAGGTATGGGAACTATAGTGTACAATCTATAGTTTATCTTAGGCAGAAAGGCTGAGGACGCATTATCCACCGCAAACTCCGCCTCCATCACCTTTGTAGCATTTCCTTCCCTGTATAGAATGACTCCTTGTATGGGGTATCTATAGTAAAGAGGGAGTGTTCCCACGTTTTCTATGATTATATCTACGTATAGCAGAGTGTTTGTATCCCTTCTTATGCTATAGCTTCCTCCGAGAGGGATAAGATATTGTTTGGTTTGTTCGGAAAACTTCTTTACGTATATATCAAGCTCTTCTGTTTGCTCGGATAGATAGGAAGATAGGGCAAGATAAAGCTGATACAGCACCACTAACGAAAAGGAGAGGACAAGGAGTACTGTTATTATGTCTGTTTGAAATCGCATGAGAAAATAGATGGTAGAGCTATATTTTATGGGTTACGGGCCCGGGGGGATTCGAACCCCCGACACCCCGGTTAAGAGCCGGGTGCTCTACCTGGCTGAGCTACGGGCCCATATACAGCTATCTAACTGATTGAAGAGACAAGGGTTTTTGTTAGTGTGGGTGGAAAGGTAACACTTAAAAAGGGGTTTGTTTTGATAGTTAGCGAGGTGTGAGGGATGGCCAAGTATGAGATAGCAAGAAGGCTATCAGGAAAGAGGGTCATCACAAACAGAGGCGAAGTATTAGGAAAGTTATTGGATCTATTGGTGGATGAAAAGGAAGGAACACTAGAATACCTTGTAGTTGAAATAGCACCGGATTCCAAGATTGCAAAAAAACTAGGATTTGAAAGGAGAGTGGCAGAAATTCCTTATAAAGCTGTGATAGCAGTAAGCGACTATGTAATTATTGATGAGGGTGCTGTGAGGGAGTAAACTTCACCACAACAGAATTGTTGGTAAATTCTACACTTACACCCTCAATACTAACATTTTCTCCCTTCAAAAGTCGTTCAAACTCGTTCCAATGTTCATAAATTTTAGATAAAATACCTTCTAAGGCCTCTATTTCTTCCTCTATGTTTCTTAGAGAGGCTTTCATATAGAGCAGGGTTTTGTCCTCTTCCTTCTCCCTCTGAAAGAGAGTGGGGGTAAAGGTGTCAAGGAGCTCATTAAACGAGTTAGAAACCTTGTTACAGGGGAGGTGGCTTAAGTTTATAGGGAAGGGCTCGTCCCTGCATAAAAACCCGGAGGGGTGTCTAAGTTCTTCCAAAATATTATTTAGTTCATCTAGAATTTGATTTTTATGATCTTTTGTAGGAGCCTTTGGATCCAAGCTAAGCCTATACAATATTTCCTTTGTGTACTCCTTTGGGATGCCGGAACGCACCATATCTCTCTCCACTGTAGAATCATCGAGCAAAGTGAAGGAGGCTATAGGAGGGGGTGGGGGAGTTTTATACATAACTCCCCTCTCAATTTCCCTGTGCCTCCACTTTCCATACCTTAGAGCTGTAATAACCTTTCCCTCTTCTAGAAGTATAATATTACCCTCTCTAAACAATTCAAGAACGAGAGTATATTCTCCAAAGGAAAGAGATACTACCCTATCAAGGTTTAGCACTTCTATGTTGTCCAGTTTTTTTCCTTCTAACCTTTTTCTAAGAAAGAGAGAAAAGTTATCAGGCTTTAAAGAAGGGATGGAATGAGTCGTTCTGAAGAACAGATTCGGGGGTTTTATTAGTAGGTCTGCTCCCCTCAGTTTTAGTTTGTAGCCATTTGGAATGGTAGTAAATTTCTGAAAGTATTTACCTTTTAGGCTCTTTAGCTCTTCTACCACAGCAATGAAGTCAAAGGCTGTAAGTTCCCTCACACATTGAAGGGGTATTGAAAGGGTAAAAACCTTTGGGTGTGTGTTTATATGGTGGATAACCTGCTTGGGTTATTAGAAATAGACATGGTAAAGAACTATATTACTAGGGTTGGTGGGGATCTTGCTGTTGATGTTATGAAGATTATGTTAGAGGCTGGAGAGCCTGTAACCGATGAGTATATTGCCGGTTTGTTGGGTGTAAAGGTAACCGTTGTGAGAACTGTGTTAAACAGGCTTCATTTTTGGGGTATTGTAGACTATCACAGAGAGAAGGATCCGGATACAGGATGGTATACATATACATGGTTCATAAGAAAGGGACGACTTAAAGAGGCTCTGATTGAAGATATTGAGGAACAACGAAGAGAAGTGTCTCAAAAGCTTGATGAACTATCTTCTTATATGTTCTTTTCATGCCCAGAAGGTCATGAAAGGGTAGTATTTGAGGTGGCTGTAGAGTACAATTTCCAATGCCCCATATGCGGCAAACCTCTTGTGGAGGTAAACGTGGAGGAGGAGAAGGAAGAACTCAGAAAGAGGCTTTCCCAGATAGCAAATATCAGATCCCTACTTAAGGATGTGTAAACACCATCATGCGTATATACCCTTTCTCATATACACCTGTACAATTTATTTCTACGGGAAGGGTTATCATAGTATTCGGAGTTAGCTGTTTTGGTATTCTTAACATTACTGGCGTTCTCGGCTCGAAGGCGATAGAGACCGTACTACCATCTGTGTTCACTGTACATAACAATGTGGATGGGTGGAAGGATGTGAAATATACAGTTATACCTGTTGGGTCTGCTTTCCAGCTGGTAGGGCGTATAATGTAGAATCCTTCCGCTCCTTCCGATGGTTGAATCTTTAGGTAAAGCTGGAAAAGGATAAATAGAATTAATATAGCTGCAACCAGCTCATATGCTCTGTTCCTCAAGGAGTACATATCCTACCACCGCCAACACTATGAGCACGCCCCCCATGAAGAGGGATAGTTGTGCATATATAGGTCCCTGGAGTTTATAAATGAGGGGAGTAAGTGTTATTAGAAGCAAGCCTGAGGAGAATTGGGTGGCGCTCATGTCTACATGTTTGGGTAAAGTATAATTTTTTATAAAGTCTATAAGTTCTCTTGGTTTTGCAAGTATATAGGCTGCTACTGTTTGTATTACTGCCCAAATAACATAAATAGATGCCTCAAATACATCCATACCCACTTTTATAAAGGTAATAAATAGTACCATAGATAGGAGCGCATTAAAGAGAAGGGCTGAGGCTATAGATCTTTTAAGGTGTGGGTCCATCAAAGAGAGAAGGTATAATGAAGGTTTTAACGATGTTGTTGTAACTCACACGGTTAACAACCTTTATAAATACCTATTACCATCTTCCAGGGATGAAAAGTGGGCTCCCATCCAATAACAATGGACTGTATTATGGATGGGAGTCCATAGTATGCAGAAAGCACACATCCATATTTCTGTAACAACCGGGGATGAGGTCCCCAAAAAGTGGGACTGACCCGGTGGGGGAGGGAAAAGGGAAAAAGTTTCTGGGTGTTTGGCGCCAAACACCCAGAACCCAGAAGACGCTGCGCACGGATGATGGGGGCTAAAAATATATAGAACAGTAGGTGGTATTTAAACCTTGTGGTTGGGGGTTATATACCCCCTTCCATTACATCTTTTTATGCGTGGCGTTTCAAGGATTGTTACAACATCTGCGCTGGTTCTCATGGGATTAGCACTACTAGCTGCCATATATCCTACCCTACACTCTGCTGTTACAGGCTTGGCAGACGCTATAGGGGTAGGGACGAGAAATCTATCCACATATGCAAAATCTGACGTAGTAATAGTTCCGCCACCTGCACACAATCCACTTAATGTAAACCAAACACTCATTATACATAACATGGGCTCTACAGTGCTCACACAAGCAAGAGTTATTATGATAGACGTTAACGGCAATAGTACCGATTTGAATTTTGTTATACTAGGAGAGAACGGATCTTTCATTTCAAAAAATGATATAAACCCTGGAGAAGCTATTATCGCAACAGTACCATCAAAGCCCTCTTATATAGGCTATACATTCCTGTTCATTAGTAGAGAATACACCGAAAGTGAGAAGGTGGGATAATGGAAAACCTTGTAATATTCATTGTACTCATGTGGATCTTGATTACCATGGCTTTCTCTATATTCACAGCTATAGATCAGAGAACGTTGATGTTGCTGGATGTGTGGAGACCCAAGCTGAAGGGTGAATTATACATAACAGAGATTAATGGTGTCATCCACACCACCCTAGTAACTACTACAAATATCCTAAAGGTAAGATTCATTTGCTGGAACGCAAACAATCCAACAGATGTGTATCTCATAAACTCTGATAGGGGGGCTGTCATAGATTACGCTCCCGTACCAGGTTATAAGACAGCTGATTATAATTTGTTGGATTACAATTCCACTCCTCTGCTGGGTGGAGGGGGGCTATCAGAGGTAAATAACCTTAGCTGTGTATTTCTAGGGAAAGGCTTTATCCAACCATACGCTCCGATCGGTCAATAAGTTCAAGGAGCTTTTTGAATTTTTCCTTTAGTGAGGAAAACCAATTTGACTGGATAATATGTCTTGTCTTAAGCTTTATCTCAGCCAGCTCATCCAAAGACACATAGAGGCTATCTATTACCTCCTTAATGCTCCTTAAGCCTGTATCCGTACGTATGAAGATGCGCTTTAATGCATCTTCTATCGCTTTATGTGCCATGTTTTCACTTACATCTGTTTCTTCTACATAATAAGTTACTTTCCAATCCTTAATATCCTGAAATTCATGGGCTGGATTCTTACCTTCCTTGAAGAAGTCTACAAGAGGTTTCAAAGCATTGTCTGGGATTATTACGGAATTTCTTCCTTGTTTTATGTAGGGATATAGGGTAAGAACGCCCTCTCTATAATATACATACATTTTTCCGTTAGATTTCTTTACTACCTGAGTATATCCATAAAGTGCACGGAAGAATCGTTGATATTCATACTTTGGAGATGGTCTTTCACCCTGATACTTATATCTTATCAGATATCCTTTCATGGCATACCCCCTTACTTCCGGTAAACATAGATGTACTAGTTAAGACTAACTTCGTTATGTATAAAAATAAATAGTATTAATAGTTATCTTCTAAAGGAAAGAAGTCCCCCTCTGGGTCTTTCA
>WANZ01000026.1 GCA_015521515.1 Candidatus Iainarchaeum sp. | reverse complement strand
CTTCTTTAAAATGTAGGTTAGGGAGAGGAATTTGTTGCCAAAGATGCCCTTGTGTTCTTCTATCTGTATCTTTTTTGGTTAGAAATCTGGAATGAGATTATTTAGAGCTATTTTTACCTTCTCAGGGTCTTCTGTGGAGCGTACAAATACCCTTACTGTGGCCAGCCTTATCATTTTAGCTTCCTCTCATTTGCTTTAAGGCTTGGCCTGGCCTTTTCAGCCCCTTTACCCTTATTTCTTAGCCCTCTACCCTTTCTGCCTGCGCTGGTTTTCCCCCTGAATGCTCTCCCTCTATCGTGAACAATCCAGTTTATGTCCGGATCGTTTTTTATGGCGGGGTGATGAGGATCTATCATAATAACTTCGTAGTAATAATATTTGCCGTCCTCTCCCACGTAGTAGGAATTTAACACCTCTAGATTGTTAAACTTTCTATTTGCTCTCATCTCAGCTATTCTCTGGATGGATATCCTTCTTGTAAGCTTGTTTACACCCATTCTCTTGGGTCTCCTTCCCTTGTTTGGCCTTATATGGGATCCAGACCCCTTCCTTACCCTCACCCTTACAATTACGAATCCCTGCTTAGCCTTATACCCTAGCTCTCTTGCCCTTGTGAGGTTTGTGGGGTATTCCACTCTCACAATGGCTGGCTCTCTTCTCCATTGTATGAGCTTTTCCTTCATTCTTGCAAGGTAATTGTATTCACCCACATCTCCTGCATACTCTTTCTGCAGAGTGGATCTTATGTAGGAATACATGCCCATTATTTCTCACCCCGTCTTCACCCTTACGATCTTTCTATACTCACCGGCTTCCATATATTCTACTTCAGCTCCCTCTGCGAGCTTATCTTTTACATCCTCATCCACAGCTTCAAGGGGTATCTCAAAGGTGTTATAATCGTTTAGGTCCATCACCTGGACCATATTGCCCGTAATGGAGAGGATCTGCCCCCTCTTCCTTTTCATGACAGGTACTTCAACATCCGCGTCTGATGGCCTGAGAAGCTGTCTTTTTTGCCCATCAAAAACTCCTATAGCTACAATTCTCACCTTTGCGGAGCCGTGTTTCCCAGGAGCAGAAACTTGAATGTCTGTAACCCTACATACGTTGCCATCTATGAGTATCCATTGACCCTTTTTGATGCGTCCAGCCTTTTCAAACTTAATCTCCAGCTCTGCCATGGGATCACCCCTTTAAGTATGTATGCCTCACATGTATAGGATGAAGCTACCCTCCGGAACACCCATCATTAGGGGTGAACCCATTAAAAACCCTGAGCATTTTGCCTCCCTCCTCCAGAAGGCAGAGCATTTCAACGGATATATAGGAATAACGGGCATGGGTTATGATGGAATGGAGGATGGTGTGCTTCTTGTGGATAATGGGAGCGTTACACATGCGTACTACTTACATCTAAAATATATTTATGAGGATAAAGGAGATTCTGCCCTTAAGAAGGTACTTAATATTGTTCCTACGGGAACGGCAGTGGTGGACTTTGTAGAGTTTACCATCCCGAAACTTAAGTTGACGGTGTCCTTCAACGAGGCGTTTAAGCTATCGAAATCTATTCCTCTTAAGGATGTTCCAAAGATGGTACCCAAGGTGTACGATTACAAACATGTAATAACAATTATAAGGACGTCCGACATGTTTGAAAGGATCAAAAGGATGGCAGAGTTGGGGCTTACCCATGCTAGGAGGGAAGATTTATGAGGATAATAAAATACCTGTTAAGGGGTATTGAAGAGGTTGTAAGAGATCTTAACGTGGTAAAGAGTGTGGTGATTCCAAGGAGAAGATCTGCTCCTTCCAAGATGGATGGAATAGCCTCTCATATTGCGTTGGAGTTTTCCCTCAAGGGCTTTCATGTGTTAGATGAGAAGGGAACAATATTGACTAGTACAGACCCAGAGAGGGGAAAGGAAATATATCTAAGGTTTGAGCCGTCCATGGAGGATGCGAACTATCTTTCTTTGAAGGAAAGAGACTGGATAACAATTTATAAGAGAAAAGGATTTGTATATGTGGTGGTTTCTTCGTACCAGCTGGATATTGTGGATATGTGGGTTATATCTCGTATGTTTGAGCGACTGTTATGGGGGAGATCATGGGGAGGATGATATCGATTGCATCCGGAAAGGGTGGAGTGGGAAAGACTTCTATAACAGCCAATCTAGGGGTAGCATTGGCCAAATTAAAGCAAAGAACTGTGGTGGTAGACGCAGATATGGCCATGGCAAATCTAGGCATGCTATTCGGACTTCACTCCGCTCCCATTACGCTTCATGATGTGATCATAGAAGATATAGATATTCATGACGCCATATACGATGGACCCCTTGGGGTAAAGGTTATACCTTCAGGTCTCACGCTATCCTCCTATAAAAAGGCAGACCCCGAGAAGCTAAAGAAAGTGCTATCAACCCTAAAGGAGGAGTTTGATTATGTTTTAGTGGATGTTCCGGCCGGAGTAGATATATCTGCGAGATCTGCTGTTGCTGCTACGGAGGAGATGATACTGGTGGTTACTCCAGATCCTGCATCCCTAGCAGATGCCATGAAGATGCGACTCACTGCAGAACAGCTGGATGTAAATCCTATAGGTGTGATCGTAAACTTTAGGAGGAAGGAGAAAGGAGAAGCATCCAAGAAGGAGATAGAGGAGTTCTTGGAACTTAAGGTATTGGGCGAGATTCCTGAAGACCCTGAGATGAGAAAATCCTTTTATTTAAAGAAACCTGCACCCCTTCTTGTGAGAAAGGAGGACACTCCGGCAGCAAAGGAGATTATTAAGATAGCAGCTCAAATAGCTGGTGTTAGGTTGGCGGAAAAGAAAAAGGGCATAGTGGAAAGGTTACTTTCCCTGATAAAACGCTAAGATATAAAAACATCGTCATGCACATTAGAACGGTGATACAATGGGACGCCGACCATTTGACCTCTTGAACGACGCACTAGGCAGAGAGGTACTTGTACAGCTAAAGAACGGCATGCAGATAAGGGGTACCCTCCAAGCATTTGATGCGCATATGAATGTGGTGTTAGATGATGCGGAGGAACTGGAGGGAACAGAGGTAAAGAGGAAGCTCGGAAAGATGCTCATAAGGGGGGATACCATCATATTTGTATCTCCCTCTTCAGTAGAAGTAGGATAATCCTCTGCCCCACTCCATCCCATCATACGCAACAATAATATCTACCCCCATCTCCTTTTCTAAAGCCTTTCCAATCCTTCCAGGACCATACCTTAGGACGCTCATGCCAAACCCGGTAAGTATGATAAGTTTTGCACCTACAAGCTTTTTTACAAGGGATGGAGAGGCATGTGATGGCAACTCCTTTAGTGTAGAGAGGTTTACAATAACAATATCTCTAGCATAATCTTCCATGCCTTTCCAGTATCCCGTATCGCCAAAGTATGTAATGGTTCTTCTTCCCTTGTATAGAAAGCCCACCGTATGGGGGTCTGTGTGTTTAGATGGCAAGATGAGGAACGGGCCAACCTCTTGGAAGGGCTCAACTACATGGTAGTTCTCAATAGACTTAACGTGATCCTCCGAAATGGGTCTAAAACCATTGAGACCCTCATGGACAGATCGAGATAGAATGAGGGTACCCCTCCTTCTATACAACCCCTCTGTCATAGCCTCTATAACTACTGGTAGCTCCAGAGAGTGATCTATATGCGCATGTGAAACAAAAACGGTGTTTACCTTCCTTATGTTTTCCCCAAAGTTTTTGTAGGCTTGTGCAGTTCCAGGGCCTGGGTCTATGTGGATGAATCTATCTCCATCTTCTATAAGGAAGCCTGCAG
This sequence comes from Candidatus Iainarchaeum sp., assembly GCA_015521515.1. Taxonomy (GTDB): domain Archaea; phylum Iainarchaeota; class Iainarchaeia; order JAADDC01; family JAADDC01; genus WANZ01. The sequence continues at coordinate 813 of WANZ01000026.1, read as the reverse complement.
TCCTCCTTAGCTGTGTAAGTGTTACATACCTTCCTCCTCCCGTTCCTAGGAATCTAATCCTGAAGCTCATACTCTTTGATCACCTTGTACACACTTCCCTCTGGTGTAAGAGTAGAGCTAACCAGGGACACCTTCTCCACTCTCCATTTTATATGCACCTTTTCTCTCAGGAAAGAATCCACATCGATCCATCTCTTTGCCCTTCCAAGAGTGAGATGGGGCACAAAGGGCTTATCATCCGGTATACCGATGAGTCTGTCCACCTCCCTCTTTAAGGATAGTAGTCCCTCTCCCTCCACACCTACCCATATTACCCTTGGCCTGCCCCTTGGGGGAAAGGTACCCACTTTGTTAAAGACAACCTCAAAGGAGGGATGTCTAAGCTCCTCTAGTAGTTTTCCTATCCTTTCGGGATCCTCGTCGGGCATGAACTTTAGTGTTATGTGAAGTTTTTCTGGGGGTTCCCTCTTCCATTCTCCGCGAATTTTCTCCCCCATCTTCCAAAGCGCTTTTGCGATATCCTTGTCTGGAAAGATACCCACAAAGAGCCTCATAGATACTCCTCCAGTATAGTCCTTAGTATTTCCTCTCTCGCTCGGGTAACGGCTTTTATCTTTACATCTGCACATGGATCCTTCAGCTTTATACTCTCCTCGTAGGTGCCTATCCTTTTTGCCATTGAAACAACTTCTTCCTTATCAAACCCTATGAGGGGTCTAATAACGGGAATCTCTACAAGCCTGCTTAGTATTACAAGGTTGTGAAGTGTTTGGGAGGATACTTGGCCTATGGTTTCCCCAGTAGCTATGGCGT
>WANZ01000025.1 GCA_015521515.1 Candidatus Iainarchaeum sp. | reverse complement strand
TGTGTTATTCTTCCAGGAAAGAGGGGAGCGTGCAGAATAAGGGAGAACAGAAACGGAGAGCTGATACTATTAACATATGGAAAACCTGTAGGTATTAGCGTTGATCCTATAGAAAAGAAACCTTTGTATCACTTTTATCCGGGCAGTCCCATTCTTTCATACGCCACTGTAGGATGTAACTTCTTCTGCAAGTACTGCCAGAACTGGGATATATCCCAGGCCAGACCAGAGGACTATGAGGTGCCATATATTCCTCCGGAGGAACTTGCAAGAATGGCATCCGGAACCCTCGGGGTGGCACACACCTATACAGAACCATCCGTCTTCTACGAGTACGCAAGAGATGTTGGTTTAAATGTAAAGAGGATGGGGATGAAAAACGTGTTTGTAACCAACGGGTACTTTACTGAGGAGCTCATGAAGGATGCGATCTCCTTCCTAGATGCTATGAACATAGATTTAAAAGGGGATGAAATATTCTACAGGGAGGTTGTAATAGGAGCCCATGTGGATACAGTAAAAAGGAACATTAAGAAGGCTTACAAGCACTTCCATGTAGAGGTTACCATGCTTATTATACCGGGTTACAATGATAACGAGGAGAGGTTTCGGCAGGATGTAGAGTTTTTAAGAGAAATAGACAAAGATCTGCCCCTACACATCTCTCGCTTCTTCCCTCACTATAGAATGAAAGATGTACCTCCCACTCCCATCGAAACACTTGTAAAACTCTATAATATTGCAAAAGAGGAGCTAAACTATGTGTATTTGGGTAATGTGGGTGATAAAAGGTTCGAAACTACCTATTGTCCAAATTGTGGTTTTCCTGTTATAGAGAGGCACAACTACCACGTAAAAGGTATGCTAGAGGGAGATAGATGTCCCAACTGTGGGTATAAAATAAAAGGAAAGTTCAAAGAATTTAGGGGAACACTAGAAATGCCCACCACGGCCTGACCTCTCTGAGTTCTTTGCCCTCCTCTGCATCTATTTCCACTTCTATTGGCACCTCAACTGGAAGTATGAAGAGTAATCTTCCTTTTTTCTTGGCCTTTACCTTGTATACTGGCTTATCATCCTTTACCTCCAGCTGCACCTTTTCCAATGCCTCTACCTTTTTTCTTACTCTTTCCAGCACTTCGTCTGGTGTTACCCTTACAGGCTTGTTATTCACCTCCAAGGTACCCTTAGCAACCGCTACAGGAGCACTCACCTCTACCTCTGCCTCTCCAGCCTTTATCTTTACGGTGTTTCTTTCCTTAACTACCTTCACCACCTTGTTCTGTAGGGTAACATCTATTTCAGCCTCTGGAATGCTTATCTCTTCCCCGGTCTCAGGATCCACTATTCCCTTCGCTGTTATAATAAGCTTCTTCTTCAGTTCTTCTACCTTTATTCTCAACCTTCTTATTTCCTCCCTTGCCTTTGCAAGTTCCTTTCTTAGCCTCTCTATCTCCTTTTTCAGCTCCTCTACTGTCTTGTCCTTCACCACTATGGCTTCTGTAACTCCCTTACAAAATATTCTCTGAGCTCTAAGAGGTAGTATGCCTTCCTCACACACCTTTTTAAGTACCTCTCCAGGCTTCTCTTCACTACAGATCTTTTGTACCACGTAGATTGCCCTTTCGCCAGCAGTGGACTCCTTCAGGGTAGCCAGAAGCTTGTCACACACCTCCGCTGGTGGACCTATTATTGCTGGAGCTCTAGGAGGTCTTCTTATTGTACCTTCCTCCACTATTTTCCTTATCTTCTCCACTTCTTTGGGTCTTTCTCTCTCCCTTCCCACTACAATCTCCGGCATGGACTCTCTAATTCTCTTTTCCTTCTCTATCTCCTCTTTCATCCCCTCTTCCATTTGTTGTTCCGCTATTTCTTCTCTTTCCGCCGCTTTTGCAAGCTCTACGTCAATATCTACGTCTGTAGTAAATGGCATCTCTACTGAGAGGGTTTTCTCACTCACCACTTGTGCACATACAGTTCCTGGAGGTGGTGGTATAAGGTACACTTTTATCTTATGAAATTCTTCTACAACCGTCTGCACATTAGTTGTATAACAGGGATTTGGTAGCATTGCTGAAAATGTTACCGTCATTTTGTTTCCTTCCACTATTACGCTAGATACAGACACTCTATCTTCGTCGTACACCACTGCCACACCGTTTATCTCCACCGTGGCGGCAAAAGCCGTTGGTAGCAACAATAGCAGCAACCACCACATGTTTCTCATTAGTATTGTCATCCTTTATATAACTTTCTAAAACTCAAAGAGTGTTTTCTGTGTGGATGGTATTAGAAGGTCTTTTTCTTTGTATCCCAGCGCCTCAAAGATGGGGAGAACAGCGGGTATAATCTGTCTTTCCACATAATAGTCTATATCATACTCTCCGCTGTACAATTCTACTGGTACCGCTCTCTCAGACACGGATCCATGCCCCCTCTCTATGATGTAGCCCACAATGGTACCAGGCCCTACTTTATATCCACTTCTTAGAAGCTTTTTTGCAGCCTCCACATGAGGACCTCTCTGATGATACTCTTCTAGGGGCTTCTGGATCTCTGTGTATATAACGAGCTCTTCCTTCTCAAGCTTTCCCTCCTTTGTCCGCTGTATCTCATCTTTTATGATTCTTAAGGCTTTTTCTATGTTACCCTCTTTTAAGATAGTTTCTACCACAGCTCTCTGGATCCTTCTCGCGATTTCTGACCAGTCTCTTCTTACATATTCCATTCCAGCAATCTTTATCCTTCCCTCCTCATCTATCAAGGCGTACTTTTTCTTTGCTGCTCCTTCATCTCTCCTCTTCTTTATAAAAAGAGCTCGTTTGTAAAATCCTTCCAGTTCCAGCTCCATAATCCCAGGCAGTTTATTGTTTATATATTCAAGGAATTTCATTACCTGAGTTTTTTCCCTGTACTGAACAAATACAGAGTCTGTATCACCATATAATACCTTTAAGCCTGACATTTCTGCCTCCTCCATTACCATCTTTATGAAATCTCGTGCCCAGGAGGTTATAGCCTCCGCACACTCCTTGCAATACCACCTAGCACGTGCATAGGCCAGATACCCATACGATGCGTTTGCTACAATCTTAAGCGCCTGCTGTCTTGCATATGTAACTTTATACTCTAACGTTCCTTTCTTCAGTTGTTTTAGTCTATCTTTTAGCTCGTACCTTTCTCTTAAGACAGCATCGAGGGTGGAAGGTAACAAACCTTTTGGATGTTTACAAAATCTATGTCCAGAAGGGGATTCATAGAATTCGTCACAGGACTTATTTAGGGTGGAGGGGTCCACGTTGTATGTGATAATAATGGTAGGATAGAGAGAGCGGAAGTCCAACACTGCAACATTTTCGTACAGACCGGGAACCGGCTCCTTTACATATCCCCCTTTATAGGTTTCTAATAATCGTTTTCTAACCTCCGATTCCTTTGGTCTTCGTGGAATAATCTCCTTTCTCTTAAAAGCGTTCTTTATAAGCATATTTTCTACCATCTGGGATGCACTAAGCCTTACAGCCTCGTATAAATCGGTTAGTGTGTAGTTACCCAACTCTATATAAAGATCCAAGAACTTGTCGCCTATTTCCATACACGCAATGGCATCCTGCAGATTATATTCGGCAAGGGTTGCTTTATCCTTCTCCCATGCAGTCGATACTTCGCCTACATCTATCTTTTCCTTTCCTGTTATGGCAGCGTAGACCGATTCAAGATCTAGCTTTATAACATTGATAGCTCCTATGGCTTCCATATACTCTGCTATCCTGTATACGTCCACGTGGGCTCTCCCTCTGATAGAAGCTGTGGAGCCTGCTGCCGTTCTATGTATTTGAACCTCAGAGCCGTCTCTTCCCCACCTTAGCTCTAAACCCAATGTCTTGGCCCGCTCCTTTAGGTAGGGAAGATCGAATCTATCCCCAAAATATGTATATATAACGTCTGGATCTCTTTCCTTAATAATAGAGTTTAACTCCCTTATAATATCTTCTTCTCTGTCTACTACCTTCACAAAAGGTTTCTCCACCCTTGCAGTAGTTATTACTCTCTGAAAACCTTCGCTATCAACATAAGAAGCCATTACAATAGGGTCTTTAGACGGATCCGGGCTCCTCCCGGGAGAGTATACCTCAATATCTATGGAAGCCCTAAGTAGCTCTGCATCTTCCTCCGCCGGTGTTAGATCTTCAAAATACACACCAGCTGGCAGTATGCCATTTTCTAGGAGGAACTGGAACTCAGCACCCACATCATGATAATACACATTTCCTCCCTTCTCCTCCAAAAGCTGTTTTACCTTCTGTAGATATTTTCTATGCTTAACCCTAATAAGATACATCTGCGTTCCTGAAAATTCCACTGTTTTTACATCTTGAATCCCCTCATGAGATATACTTTTATCCGAAAGTAAAAAGGGATGATATTCTATCTTCTTTACAGTCCAATCTCCTTTATTTGACATAAAAAGCCTTATCACCCCTCTTTCCTTGCTCTCTGGGTCAAAATCCACATACACTATTCTTCTGACTACCGCCACGTGGTAAAATAGTATTATTTCCCCATTAAAAAGTTCTCTGCATATTTTTACCACGTGGCGGACAGAACATCAGCGGTACTAAGAAGGCTTATAGAAACGGTGAAAACACTTGATACAAGTATACGTGTAATAAACCAACAATTAAAGGTTATAAAGAAGAATCAAAAGATACTAGCTAGAAACATTGTAGTTCTAAACAGAAAAATCAACGAACTATCGGAAGGAAAAACGACTACCCCTTCTGAAGATATAGAAAAGCTGAAAGCAGAAATAGAAAGTCTTCGAAAAGCTGTGGAGGATCTTTCTGAGCGGATAGAAAAAGGAGG
>WANZ01000024.1 GCA_015521515.1 Candidatus Iainarchaeum sp. | reverse complement strand
ATTCTATGGTATGAAGTACCGCATTCTTTGCCTCCTCTGGGGTGAAGTCGGTCTTCAAGGCCGCCTCCCTAGCTAGCGCTTTCCATCTTTCATCTGAGTACTTAAGGAACCATTGTTCAACAATTTTTACCACACCTTCAGCTCCACACCTACAAACTACTCGCCTTGGTAGTATCCAAATAGTTGTGGCTATACCCCTTCTCTTAAAATCCTTTATTAGTTTATCCTTTGCCTCATTTACCTTTAACCCGGCGTATGGGCCGAATATCTCTTTTAGAACACCACTATAAAACTCCTTCTTGTATACCTCTGCCGTAGCCGCATCTAACTTTTCCTTTTCTTCCTGAGAAGTGATGCCATACTTCTCCACCACATCTTTGGCAGGAAATTCTGAATATCCTTCTAGGTCTATGAGTGATCTGGGTGGGAGGACATAATACTTCTCCTTTATCTCCTGATATGCTACCCAATCATAGGGAGCATGGGCCGGAACGCTCATAACCACACCCGTTCCGAAGGATGGATCCACAAAAGAAGCTGGTAATATAGGGACTGCCTCTCCTGTAACCGGATTTTGCACTATTTTACCTATAAGTTCTTCTCCTTTTATTTCCTCCACTATCTCAAGGGGGAGTTGGTGAGAGATGCTCTCAGACGCTTCCTTCGAGATAATCCACTCCTCATTATTTACTGAAGCTTTAACGTAGATAGCTTCTGGGTTTATCCAAAGGTTTGTAACACCGTACACAGTTTCTGGTCTATAGGTGGCTACTGGAAAAACAACATCCCCCTTAAACTTGATCACAATAATTTCCTCCGGGTTTACACCCTCTCCTTCGGATCTATCGTGGTCAGCAATGGGTATCTCTTCCTTGGGACACCACACAACTGGGTGTTTACCCCTCTCTATAACTCCCTTATCTCTCAACTCTTCGTACTGCCAGCGTATGAATGCATCGTAGAATGGATTGAACTCGGTGGTATGGAATGTCCTCCTCCAGTCTATGGAGCTGCCGGACAGCTTCAAATCTTCTATCCATAGATTCATAAAATATGTTATCCAGTACTTAGGATCCTTGAATTTGTCTAGTTCTTCTTCCTTTACGCCCATGGATAGTAGTATGTCCCTCTGTTTTTTGTCCCCCTCTCGTAATCTTCTTGCAGCTGCAGCTATGGGTTGCCCAGTGGCATGAAATCCTTGAGGGTAGAGTACGTTAAAACCCCTCATGCGTTTGTAGCGCGCATACACATCAGGTCTTAGGAATGTGGAAAAGTAGTGGCCTATGTGGGGCCTGCCATTTACGTAGGGGTATGCTCCATTTATGAAAATCTTTGGACGGTTATCAGGATCTGCCTCAAAGACCCTTGCTTCTTCCCAGCGTTTTTGCCATTTTCTATAAATATCCCAGAAGTGCATCACCTGCCACAATATTCATATCCTCCGAAACCTTTATAGACGCTTCAATACCTTCTTTCTCTTCTCAGCATCTATCAAAGCCTCCAACAAGTCCCCTATAGCATGTAACCTAGCATCTTCTACCTCTTCTAAATCTACAGGCCTCATATGAACTCCCAAACTTAGCAGAGCTCTGTAGGATGATTGCTCTTTTGAGGACATTAAGCCCAAACTAGCCGATATATCTTTACCCTCGGTTAGCTCTCTCAAGAGCTTACTTAGCTTTGCTGCTTCATCAGCTTTAGCAAGTTTCTCTTGTGGGATGGCGTGTGTTATATTGAACGGTTTGTGGTAAGTAGATCTATCCTTTCTGATACTTATAGTGATAAGCTGACCCTCCCTGTACCATGGCGCGTGCTCTTCTTGGAAGAGATCTCTAAGCCATCTTTTTGATGCTCTGAGATGTCCCATGGATAGTTCTCCAAACTCATCAAGCGTAGTGCATGTAATACCCTTGGACTTTTCATCCTTGTATGGTGTACATATGGAGGCAAAATAATGTGGCTCATTTCCATAGGCTATTATGTAATTTTCCAGCCCAAAATGCTTTTTTGCCTTGGATAAATCCTGAAAGTCTACATTAAGGTCTGTATCTGTCTTCCAGTCACCCGTAAGGGCTCCCTTAACATGATGTACATAGGTTAGGGGCAACGTTTTCTCTACGTCGCTATCCAAGATAATTCTCTTTTTCCTGAAAGTCTTCTGTCTCGCATAGAATAGAAGCCTTTCTAACTTGTCTATCATAGGATATTTCATACCTGTCCCACCACCATGAGGTGGTCCTTCTCATAGGGTTCAAGAGGTATTTTTTCTATCACATCAATACCATCCCTTTCCAGCTTTTTTATCTCCTCTCTAAAAACAGTGGCTGGGCTCTTTGTAACGTCTATGCTCCTTGCCTTTATGGCATAGTATACAAATCCCTTCTCAAGAAACTGTTCCACATTTTTCAGAAGGATCTTTGTTTGATCGGGGTGGGCAATATCCTGATATATGATATCTATTCTTCCAACCTCTTCCACAACATCCTTATACTCCTCTGGTTTGCCAGCATCTGCAAGCACAGGCAGTATAATGTTCCACCACTGGGATACCTCCATAAGCTTTGGCATTACCCTTGGTGCTATATCAACCCCTATTATTATCCCCTCTCTTACCACATCGGCTATATGGGATGCAGTAGTTCCCTCTGCAACTCCAAGGTAAAGAATGTTTATACCCTTTCTGAAGGCCCACGTTTTTAGTCCGTTCTTTATGGCAGCCCCTAACTTAGATCTATAAGGGTTCCATACCCTGTACTCTTTCCCTTCGATCCTTAATACCTTTTCTCCGTATACTCTTTTTCCCGGTGCCAGGCTGAGGGTAAGAATATCCTCTCCGAGACCCCACACCCCATAAAGAAGAGGCCTTAACGCCTCCATTTCCTTCCACCCTTTTTCCCTTTGGGAGGCTCTGGATATTTTTCCTTTATCTCTCTTATTCTTTCTTCCATCTCTTTCTTTAGCTCATCTCCTATATATTTTCCACCAAAGTAATCTTCCCTTGCAGCTATAGCTAGTTTTGCAGCCAGTGTTCGTGCTATTTTACCCCTTTGCCATTTCTTGGCGTTTCTTACCCAGGGATGCTGAAAGAGAATTCCATGTTTGGGTGGCCTAGTTCCCTTGGTTAGATGTCTGAATAATGCCTTCTCTGCACCCAAAACCTGAATGGTAGATGCAGGAAGGGATGCAAGCTTCTTTAGCCCTCCTGCCTTTGCTATAAGTTTAGCTCCTAGTATTGGGCCCGCCAAAGCCTTTACATTAGGAGCAAGCCTTTCCATTTCATTTTCTACATACTTAGAAAGCTCTTCTCTGTATTTCTTTATTCTAAGAGCTATGTCTGCCAGCTCTTTAATCTGCGCATAATCCTCCTCCCTCATAGGACTACCAGATGAGCTGGATGCTAATGTAGCTATTTCTCCTGTAGCCTTCTCCTTAAATCCTACCTCAGAGACAAACCTCAGAAATTCTATATGATCCTTTAGCTTTGTGTTCAGCTCTGGGAAGTGTATAGAGTACCACTCTCTGACTCGGGCAACAAGAAGGTTAAAAACATTGTCAAGGTCTTCAAGGGTTTCTACAGCCTGTATAAGGTACCTGTCCTTCTCCGTAAGGGCTTCCGTAAGCCTCTTCTTTGTTTTTTCCAGCACCTTTTTCCTCAATGCTTCTATGCTTGCCATAAAGGTATTTTGGATCATTAGCTTTAAATGATCCTATCTCTGAAACGCTCCCATACCCTAAAAGCATGGGATAGTTGAGGATATTTGCGAGGATATAGTATATTTCCATTTTTAACAAGGAGTTTTAGCCTGAATAAATGTGGTGCAAAGATAAATGTGTTTATAAGATGCTTTCCTCTCTCTCTAATAGGATAAAGAGGCTCCCATACAGCCCAACCATCATCAAAAACCCTGTCTATTATGTCTATATGGAAAGGTTCTGCATCCCAGTACCTATCTCTTGCAGAGAGTAGGGCAAACCTGATATCATCCCTAATGCTTTGTCCATCGTTTGTTACGGGAGAATCCGTTCCTATGTATACGGGGATACTTCTTTCCAACGCCTCCTTCCACGGGAAGAATCCGTGTGTAGCAAGCTTATGGTTAGATACTGGTGTGTGTACAAGAGATCCGCCTTCCATGGAGATCAGATCAAGCTCTCCCTTAGTTATCCATCCTGCATGAACCAACATTGTGTTATCCCTTAGTAGCCCCCATCTGTGCAAAACCCTCACCGGATAGTCTCCGTACATCTCTTTTACCCGTAGAACCTCTTCCTTCGTCTCTGATACGTGCACCTGAAGAGGAAGCCTGAGTTCCCTCATCTCAAGGAACCGCTCCTTTGGAATGGTGTACAGGGAGTGTGCGTAAAGGGTTGGTTCCACATCGGATGGTTTACGTTTCATAAATCTCTCGAGAAGGGAAATAACATCCTTATCTGACTCCTCCTGTGATACAGGTCCAAGATGAAGTGTGGTTCCTAGCGTATCCTCTACGAGCCAGTACTTTTTGTACATGGAATAGATGCGAGTGTTGCCCATTAGGATATTTTCGTATATACCTAACGTGTAGCCTGCTCGTATCTCTTTTCTCCTCATGAGAGATTCTATTTCTTGAATTTCTCTTAGCCAATCCCAGAAGTTTCTGGCTTCCACTATTCCTCTAAGAAGGATCATGGGGAGATGGGTATGAGCATTCACAAAAGAGGGTGTAAGTATGAACCTTCCCTCAAGCTCCATATCATCCCCTTCGATCAGTACTTCCTTTACTTCCCTTATATCTTCATTCCAGACGGTTATATCCCCTTTAATGCTTATCAACAAGTTTCACCTCCTCTATCAAATAGTCTTTTCCTTGTATTTTTCCCTTTACGGATAGTCTATATCTGTATAGAGGTGAATCCACCACAAAACTCTCATACTCTCCACCCTCCCCTGCAGGATGGGCACCTATCTCTTCAAGATCGCCCAAGAAGGTTTCCACATTATTTGGGTTTATCTCCTTCCCTAACCAGCGCTCCATACCCTCTGCTCCCACGGAGGTAACTATAAATCGGAACCCGTCCTCTACCATCTTCCTTACATACCTCTCCGGCCTAAGGTGCCAGAGTGGGCTGTAAACTCTGAGACCATTCTTGCTGGCTGCCCATACAAACCTAAGACGCTGATAGTCTGAAGCAAGAGCGCCCACAGAAATCCATTCCACACCTTTTGCTAATTCACCTATCCTCTCGATTTCACCTCGTAATATCTTAACTTGCATGTTCATAGCCTTTCCAATGTAGTTTACCCACCTTACGTTGGGAATGTGGAGCAACATACTGTCCTCTGGGGGTAGGAGAGCCCCTAAAAATTTTATATGAAAAGAATGTAAGTAGGACAGAAATACCGCATAGAGGGAATCCTTCCCTCCTGATATGAGACCCATAAGGGTACGCATGATAGAAGGTGGATGAGTGTTTATTTAGATTTTCCTTCTCAAGCATAGCATGGATACCCTGAGAGGATGGGTGTACATTGTAAGGGATATCGGGAAACTAAAGTTTGTTTTGGTAAGAATATTTCCAGAAAATAGGGTTGTCCAGACAGTTTTTAAGGAAGGAGAAACAGAGAAAAGTAGTATGAAACTTGTAGAGTCCCTATATCCTGAAACTTTGCTAGAATTGAAGGGAGAGTGGCGCTCTTCTGAGAAAGCTCCTGGAGGTAGAGAGTTTGTTGTTAAGGAGGCTTCTATGATTTCTCCCTCCAAGCCTTTGCCCATAGACATTAGCGGAAAAACCCCCGTTGAGTATGCCAACAGGATAAAATACCGCTGGCTAGATGTTAGAAGGCCCGAAGTGTCAGCTGTCTTGAGACTAAAGAGCATTATTTTAAAGGCAGCGAGAGACTATCTACTTTCCGAGGGGTTTGTAGAAACTACTTATCCTGTAATTATATCTACCGCATCCGAGGGAGGGGCGGAGCTTTTCCCAGTAGTGTATTTTGACAAGGAGGCTTTTCTTGCTCAGAGCGGACAGCTCTACAAACAGGCGCTTGTTCCTTCCCTTGGGAAGGTATTCTCCATAAGTGCAAGCTTTAGAGCAGAGAAGAGCAGAACCAGAAAGCATCTGACAGAGTTTTGGCAGATAGATGTAGAGGCTGGCTTTGTAACAGAAAGAGATTTGATGGATATTGAATTTGGCATCTACAGGAGCGTTACAGAGGAACTAAACAAATATCCAGAGCTCTTTGAGATATTAGGAAGGGAGCCACCCGAGATCCCCAGAACCTATGAGGACATAACCTACGACGAAGCACTGGAAATATTAAGGGGAGACGGGGTAGATATTGCCTGGGGTGACGATTTTGGAGCCCCTGAAGAGAGAAAATTATGTTCCCACTTCGATACTCCCTTCTTTATAAGAAGGTTCCCCCTTGAACAGTCTCCCTTCTATGCAAAGGTAGTCAGAGAAGATCCGAAATATTCCTATAAGATGGACTTTATGGCTCCCGGAGAAAATGGTATGGAGCTTTCCTCGGGTGGGCTGAGGGAAGAAAATCCAGAAATGCTGAGAAAGAGGATGAAAGAGCTTGGTCTAAAACCAGAAAGTTTTGAGTGGTATGTAGAAATGTTTGAATACGGCTTTCCACCACACGGTGGGTTTGGTATCGGGATAGAAAGGCTTACAACTGTGATGTTAGGTTTGGAGAAGGTGACGGATGCCACAGCCTTTCCACGCACACCAGATATCCTCTATCCTTAAAAGGTTACCACTGAACATTATGTTGGATGGACAAGGAAACCTTTCTCCACGTTACAAAGATAGCTCGTATAGCATTATCGGAAGAAGAAGTTAAAGAGTTTCTACGTCAGTTTGAAGAAATAGAGAGGCTAACTTCTGAGATAAAAAATATTGAGCTAGGAGAAGAATGTAAAGATGTTACTTTCAACCCCTTAAGAGATGATAGCCCATCAGATAGCGAGGATATTACCTCTTCCTTTATAAAGAAAAGAGATGAATATCTGGAGGTGCCAAAAAATCTATGATGGAACATTTAGAGGAAAAACTGGCCATTATAAGAGAAAAAAATCCTATTTTGAATGCATTTATAAGTGTATATGAGGACTATGCAAGGGAACAGGCAAAAAAGAACATTGAAGGGCCCCTATCTGGTATGGTATTTGGTATAAAGGACAATATTGCAGTAAAGGGTATGAAACTAACGTGTGCGTCATCTATTTTGAGAGATTATGTATCTCCATTTAGCGCTACTGTTGTGGAGCGTCTTGAAAGGGCAGGAGCCATTATTG
>WANZ01000023.1 GCA_015521515.1 Candidatus Iainarchaeum sp. | reverse complement strand
AGGTAACATAGTACTGCTAAACATAAAACCGCTTGCCGCAAAGAACATGGTGCTGGTAAAGGATGTTGTATCTCAGATAAAAGAATATGCCACCTCCAACGGAGGGGATATTGCAAGGATTACAGAGTACTATGTACTTGTAACACCTCCCGGAGTAAAAATCATAAAGCGTAGATCGAAATGAAGCTGGCTTACCCATCGCCGGTGCTTGGAATAGGTGTGGATCACCTTTCTAAAATAGTAGCGGACACTTTGCGAAGCAAACATTGGCACCATTTTAAAGAAGGTACCGTAAAGCTAGTCTACGAGCCTGTATACCTCTTTACATACGACGTCTTCTTTGAGGAGAATAACACAGTTGTGGGAGAAACGAGTGGTAAGGTTGCCATATCAGCGGTTGATGGTCATTTGATAGAACACATACCCTACGTAATGGATGAGATGCCCATAGAGTTTACAAAGGAGCCAAAGCATTCCTATCAAATGGAGGTCAAGGATGTTTCCTTATCCAAAGAAGAGGCCAAGGAACTAGCCCAGATAAAGCTGGCCTCCACCCTCAAGGTTCCAAAGAATGCGGTGAAGGTGGTAGGGGGTTCTCTCCTGCTATGGCCGGTATGGAAGGTATGGGTAGAAGTTAGAGAGGGCTCCTACAGAATTGATATTGATGGGGTTACAGGTATGGTATTTGGAGCTGAGAAGGTACCTGAAAGGGAGCTTGGTTGGTATGAGATTACGCAGAACGTTTTGACAGAACTTAGAAAACCATCTGGATGGATAAAGTATATGGACAAATTAGCAGACACGTTGAACGTTCCTAGATGGATAGCTTATCTAGTATTTTTGCTTCTTCTGCTCTATCTGCTTACGCTCATATTTTTCTAACCTTTTAGTGGTTAAATATACCCGGCAGGAGTTATAAACGCCCCTTTAAAAGAATTGCATGTGGAGAAGCCTAGAATAGAGCTTGATAGGAGTTCTCTCCACCAGAGACTCCTTAACATAGAGAGGGAAATCCTACTTCTTAAACACAGAATATCCAAGATAGAGAAGCTCATTGGCATGGAAAGAACTCCTCAATCATATCTCCTTGAGAGGATAGATACCACAAATCCCAGAGCTGTGGAGCTCCTCTTTAGCTGGGCGGAGTTCCTACGCTCCAAGAACAGGGATCTGGAGCCTGTACTTGATTACTATATATCTATTGGGTGGATAAGCAAGGAGGTGGCGGAGCTGCTAAAACGATACGCAGAAGGCATGGATGTACCCACAGAGGATGAGGGCATGAGACCGGAAGACCATATAAGGTCTCTCGACTTTATAAACAAGATTAGGGAGGTGATGAAATGAAGATAGCTGTTCTATCAGGAAAAGGTGGGGTTGGAAAAACTCTGCTTGCGATAAACCTATCCGTAATATTCGCAAAGGAAGGGTACAAGGTGCTTCTTGTGGATGCAAACTTTTCCGCTCCCACCATAGCAACCTACTTCAAAACCATTCCAAACTCCAACACCATGGATGAGGTGCTACAAAGGGGTGGAGAGGGATTGGAAAATATGATATGGATACATCCCTCCGGCGTACACTTCATAACCCCCTCATTTAACCTTGTATCCTTGGATGACGAAACATTACAGAACCTATTCACAATTATGGAGCCTCTCTTCCCTAATTATGATTTTGTAATATTCGATGGACCGGCAGGAGTAGAAAAGGATACCCATTATGTGGTACATCACTCAGATGGGGTACTGCTGGTGGCAAATCCCAACTATCCATCCCTTTACAATGCTCTAAAGGTGAACTATTTTGCCCAAGCAGCTGGGAAATCTGTAATCGGCGCTGTTTTAAATATGGTTACAGGCAAGGATGAAGTATCCGTTCAAGAGGCTCAGCAAATACTTGAAACTCAAATTATAGGAGTCATTCCCTTTGATCCAGCCATAAAAAAGGCCGTAAACGAAGGAGTACCTATTGTAATGCAAAGTCCCTCTTCAAAGGCTTCAAAGGCCTACTATGAGATAGCTTCCACCCTGCTGGGGAAGGAGGTAAAACCCAAGGAAGGGGGGAGTGACTGGCAGGCATGGATCAAAAGAATTATAGACTTTCTGCTGAGCTGAGAGGTATAGGTTTAAAACAGTTTTTAAACTTCTTAAACCAGCGCCGAGCGAGGGGAGCCCATGTCCTCCAAGAAGCGTTCTATACTGGACCACGTTTTTGTACCCAAGGCCCGCATACTAAAGAAGGAGGAAGTGGATGCCCTCATGAAAAAATATAAAATTACAGTAGATATGCTTCCAAAGATTTTAGAAAACGATCCTGTGGTGGTGGAGCTCGGCGCAAAGAAGGGGGATGTAATAGAGTTTGAGCGTAACTCCCCCATAGCAGGAAAAAGCATCTATTACCGTGTGGTGGTGTAAATGGGGTACTGGGAGCTGGTAGAGGCCTACTTTAGATCAGACAATGTGGTAACTCAACACCTCGAATCCTACAACCAGTTTGTGGAGGAAAGGCTACCAGAAATCATAGAAGAGCACTCTGTCATAGATCCTGAGGTTGGAGACCTTGTAATAGAGATAAAGGATCATAAACTGGAGCTTCCTATGATAGGGGAGAAAGATCAATCAAGAAGAAGGCTCTACCCCATGGAGGCAAGAATAAGAAACAAGAGCTATATGTCAGAGCTCTGGCTCAACATGATAGCCATAAGGAGAAACGTGGAGATCCAGAGACAAACCATAAAGGTGGGAGAAATACCTGTTATGGTAAAGTCTAAACTCTGTTGGTTGCATGGGCTTACACCCAAGGAGCTTATTAGACTGGGGGAGGATCCGGAGGATATGGGAGGATACTTCATCATAAATGGTGTAGAAAAAGCGATTATAGCACATGATGAACCCGTTTCCAACAAAATAATTGTGTCAAGGGCCGATGAACAGAAGACAAAGATCATAGCCCAGGTCTTCTCTCGCAGAGGAGCATACACAGGTAAAACTATGGTAATAAGAAGAAAGGATGGTATATGGAACGTTTCCTTTCCCTCAGTTCTTCAGATCAGATGGACCGTTCTCATGAGAGCTCTCGGGTTTACAGACGATCAGGAGATTATAGACGCCCTTACAGGAGAAAAGGAGATACTGAACGATGTGCTCCTCAATCTTGAACAATCTGAGGTAAAAACCGAATCCCAAGCCATGGAAATCATAGGTAGAATTGTCGCTCCCGGCCAGATAAAGGATTACCAACTAAGAAGGGCCCAAGAGGTGATAGATAATTTCCTCCTTCCCCACATAGGCACAAAACCAGAGCATAGAAAGGCAAAGGGATACTTCCTCATTCGTATGGCCGAGAGAACATCAGAGGTGTACTACAACCTACGTCCCGTAGATGATAAAGATCATCTTGCCAACAAGAGAATAGAATTGGCCGGAAGGCAGATGGAAACACTTTTTGTGTTTGCCTTGAGGGCCCTAATAAGGGATATAAGGTTCCAGGTAGAGAGGGCCCTCGCGAGGAGGAAGAGAATAAAGCTCCAGACCATAGTAAGGCCAAGTGCATTTACTGACGCCATAAACTTTGCCATGAACACTGGCACTTGGCCCAATAGAAGGACGGGAGTTTCCCAAATACTAAACAGAACCAACTTCCTTGCGCCTCAATATGAACTTACAAGGGTGAAATCACCTCTGTCTAAGAAGAGAAAGAACTTCGAAGCTAGAGAGGTACACGGCACCCACTTTGGGCGATTCTGCCCTATACAAACACCTGAAGGACAGGCCTGTGGTTTGGTAAAACATTTCGCTCTCATGGCAAAAACAACCACATATTCCGATCCCGAGAGGATAGAACGTCTCCTTAGAAAGCTTGGTGTATCCACGGTGGTAGGATGAAAGAGGCAAAGGTGTATGTAAACGGTTCCCTCATAGGGTTCCATCCGGAACCAAAGAAGTTGGTAGAAGAGCTTAGGAAGAGGAGAAGAAGTGGTCAAATTCCACCCACAGTATCTATTACCTACTACGAAAATACAAATGAGGTTTATATTTACTCAGACGCCGGCAGACTGGCAAGACCTCTCATCGTTGTAAAGAATGGCAAGCCCCTCCTCACACAGACCCACATAAATATGTTAAAGGAGGGGAAGATTACATGGGATCAACTAGTAAAGCAAGGTATCATAGAGTATTTGGATGCTGAGGAGGAGGAAAATGCCTATATAGCTACCTCAGAGGAGGAACTTACAGAAGAACACACCCACCTAGAGATACATCCTTCTATAGTGGTAGGAATGGGAGTAAACCTCATCCCCTGGCCAGAAAAGAACCTTACAACAAGACTTCTCCACGGCTCTAAGATGGGAGACCAAGGATTGGGCCTATATGCCTCAAACTTTAGAATTAGACCGGATACCATGAGTTATGTACTGTACTACCCCCAGAAACCCATTGTAAAAACTCGAATGCTAGAGTATGCAAAACTTGACAAGAGGCCCTATGGACAAAATGTCATAGTTGCAGTGCTCCCCTATGAAGGATATGCCATGACAGATGCCATTGTTATGAACAAAGACTCCATTGAGAGGGCTCTCTTCAGAGCGGTATTCTTCCGCACCTACGAAGCTATAGAGAGGAGGTATCCCGGAGGACAGAAGGACAGGTTTGGCATACCATCAGAAGATGTAAGTGGGTACCTAGGAGAGGAGGCATACCATGCGCTGGGAGAGGATGGCATAGCAGAGCCAGAGACTTATGTAAGGGGAGGGGATGTACTAGTAGGTAGGGTTTCTCCGCCCCGCTTCCTAGAGGATGTAGCCCACTTTGGGGTGATGGAAGAGAAAGGAAGGGAAAACTCTGTTACACTAAGACCTGATGAGGAGGGATATGTAGATACCGTAATTCTAACCACAGATGAAAACGGCAATAAAATGGTTAAAATAAAGGTTAGGGAGGAGAAGATTCCTGAGATAGGAGATAAATTTACCGCTAGAATGGGACAAAAAGGAGTTGTAGGTATGTTCTATCCCCAAGAAGACATGCCATTCACACCCTCTGGTATTACGCCAGATCTCATCTTCAACACACACGCATTCATCTCAAGAATGACAGTATCCTATGTACTTGAAATACTTGGTGCGAAGGCGGCTGCATTAGAGGGATGGAAAGAGGTAGACGCAACCATGGGAGAGGGCATGGAGGCAGAAGAGTTTGAAAAGGTTCTTAGGGCCCACGGATTCAGAAAAACAGGCAAGGAGATACTTTATGATGGGGAGAGTGGGGAGGAGATGGAGGCAGACATTTTCATAGGCCCCATATACTACCTTAGACTAAAGCACCTCGTATCCCAAAAGTTCCAAGTGAGGGCCAGAGGACCCGTCCAAATCCTCACCAGGCAGCCCACAGAGGGTAGGTCTAGAGAGGGAGGAATAAGGTTTGGAGAAATGGAGAGAGATACTCTTGTGGGACACGGAGCAGCCATGACGCTGTACGAAAGACTAGTCGAAGAATCTGATAAAACAAAGGTACTTGTATGTGAAAAGTGTGGAAATATAGGTGTAGACGACGCCATAAGAAAGAAGAGATATTGCCCTGTATGTGGGTCCACCCAGGTAAGGGAGGTAGAGATATCCTACGCCTTTAAGCTCCTCCTGGATGAGCTTAAATCTCTTGGTATATATCCAAAACTAAAATTGAAGGACAAGGTGTGATACCATGTCAGGCCACAAGACTATAGGATCCATAGAGTTTGGGGTACTGTCCCCTGATATGATTAGAAAGATGAGCACTGTAGAGGTTACCATCCCAGAAACCTATGATATTGATGGGTTCCCCATAGAAGGAGGTCTAATGGATCCTCACATGGGAGTGGTAGACCCAGGACTGAGATGTAAAACGTGTGGGCAGAAGATGAATAAATGTCCAGGCCATTTTGGAAGAATAGAGCTGGTCAGGCCCGTAATACACACAGAGTTTATAAAGTACGTGGAAGGATTCCTCCATGCAACGTGTCCAAAATGTGGAAGGATCATACTGCCAGATGAGATCATAGAGAAGGCTAAAAAGAGGCTTTCCCCCAAGAACAGGTTTAAATTCTTCGTAAAGAAGGGTGCTGAGATTACAAAGTGTCCACACTGTGGCTATGAAAGGAAGAAGATCAAGTTTGAGAAGCCATACAACTTCTTTGAAATAGATGGGGAGGAAGAAAAAAGGATTTGGCCCACAGAGATAAGGGAAAGATTTGAGCGCATTCCCGACAAAGATCTAGAAGCCATGGGTTTCGATCCTACAAAGTTCAGGCCAGAGTGGCTTATCCTGACAGTATTTCCCGTACCACCCGTCACGATAAGACCTTCTATTATATTAGAAACGGGGGAAAGGGCTGAAGATGATCTCACCCACAAGCTGGCTGATATTGTAACCATCAATGCGAGACTGAAGGAGAACATCGATGCCGGAGCTCCCCAACTCATAATAGAGGATCTCTGGGATCTACTTCAGTATCATATTACCACATTCTTCAACAACGAAGCTTCTGGAGTGGCTCCCGCAAGGCATAGATCTGGCAGACCTCTGAAAACACTTGTACAGAGACTGAAGGGAAAGGAAGGTAGATTCAGGTACAACCTTTCTGGAAAGAGGGTAAACTTTGCAGGAAGAAGCGTAATTTCGCCGGATATAAAAATCTCTGTAGGGGAGGTGGGCGTTCCGAGAGAGATGGCAGAGAATATTACAATTCCTCTCCATGTAACGGAGTGGAACATAGATGAAGTAAAGGAGCTCATCAAGAGAGACGAATACCCAAGAGCTTTGTACATTATAAGACCTAACGGAACTAGAAAGAGAATAACTAAGGATAACAAGGAGGATATACTCAACGAAATCCAGCCAGGATATATCGTGGAAAGACAGCTCATGGACGGCGACATAGCACTCTTTAACAGACAGCCTTCCCTCCACAGGATCTCCCTCATGGCCCATAGAGTGAAAGTACTACCGGGT
>WANZ01000022.1 GCA_015521515.1 Candidatus Iainarchaeum sp. | reverse complement strand
GTTTATGGAGTATGTAGAAAATCTCATAGAAGATATAAGGCATGCCGTAAAACTCTCAAGAATAGAAGAGCCTACAAAGGTGGAAATCTACATTGCGGAGCCTTGGAAGTATGACATTGTAAAGAATGTAAGAACCCTTATTAGGAAAAAACCTATGGAAGAAGTCATAAGATCCGTACCGGAGGAGTACAGAAAGGATATGGTTCCCCTCATAAAGAGGGGTTGGAAGGATCCTTCAAGAATACCGGAGGTTATAGGAAGTAGAGAGGAGGAGAAACAGTTTCTCAAGGAAGTAAAAGATTACATAGAGGAGAGTGTAGGTGTTCCGCTGGATATTCTAGATGCCCCTGTGGAGGGAAAGACATCTCTTCCCTTTAAGCCTGCCATTATAGTTAGAGGATCTTCTTTATAATTCTGGGGAGGTTCTTACCAAGGTGAATGTATATCACCCTGTTTTCTTTCTCTGGATGGGGTGCCAATATGCCATGAATCCTTGATATTGCACTGTTATACCATCCCTGTCTATCTATGACCCTTAGAATGTTTCCTAGGCTACCTTGTACAAGTTTTGGCTTATCAGATGTTAAGTCTACCGCCAGATACCCCACTAAGTATTCTCCCTCCTTTGTTGGGTCTGGAAATCTTCCCAGTATATGAAAGCCGTGTCTAGCATAAAGTCGAACACTTCTGTACGCGTCTAACTTTCCTATATGACGCACTATACCTGTCGATATATGAGTTACTGGGGATCCCGGAAGTCTGTGCCATTTTATTATAGTTCTAGGGCCCAATTCAACCAGAAATGGTCTGAACTTACCCTCTTCAATATTCTTTATAATTTCTTCCATCCTTTTGCTGTAATACTCGCCCAGCGCATTCTTGTGTTCCTCCATGGTCTCCTTAGCTTTCCTTAAGATGTAAAGTACATAGTCTCTGTGCTTCTCCCACTTAGTTGTTGCCATCTTACCACCTATAAGAGAATGTATCTCCTCTATATATACGTTGCTTCTTTAAAAAGAAGGTAGAAAGAATTTCCGTATGGACGCCATTATAGGAAAGCACGTGTTTGGCAGCCTCTATAATCTAGGAGAGGAGCGAGCCTACACAGATAAAGAGTGGTTAGAATCTCTCCTACTTGAAGCAGCTAAAAGGGCCAATGCTACTCCTATAGAATCTAAATCCTGGTTTATCCCAGGAGAAAAGGGTGGTGTATCTGCCATCATACTAGTAGAAGAAAGCCATCTGGCAGTTCATACGTGGAAGGAGTACAGGTATGCCACGGTGGATATATACACGTGCGGAGAACATACAGATCCCTGGAAGGCATGGGAATACATTCTTTCCTCTCTAAAACCAGCAAAGTACACAGTGAACTATGCAGATAGGAGCCAATTACTGGAAAGTGGTAACACATAGCATACCAAACCGAAAGGTTTATATATCACTTATGCTATTAGAAAAGGTGGTTGGGGGCAAACCGGATGGCCGCCTAAGAGGCGGTGGCCCTGGAGGATAAACCCCGAGGCCCAGAGGCCGATTGAGAGCATCTGGGAGAAAAATAAACAAGCTCTCAATCGGCTCCGAAGCAACGGGGACCCTCCAAGGGTCGAGGGGTAACCCTGCCTCCGTATAGGGCCGAAGGTCCGACGGGCGCAACCTCCTCTATCGGGGATGTGCCTGTCCTTGCGCCGGGCAGGCATCTAACCCCGAAGGAGGAGGTAATAAAGGCGTCGGACCGTTGCTCGGATACGGAGTGGGGGGAACCTCTCCTCCGGGCCCAGACCAACTTTTTCCTATTCATGAAGGTTGAGAAGAGAGAGGTATACAAGTTAGGTGTTGCATCCCTTCTAAACGATGTTTCAAGTGAAGGTATATACGCCATTCTACCTCTCTATCTAAAGGATCCTATATTGGTAGGGTTTGTGGGAGGACTGTTCAACGGTTTAGCATATATAATAAAGCCCATATCAGGCTATATCAGCGACGTTACTGGCAAGATAAAGGGTTTTGTGGTAGGAGGGTACCTTCTTTCAGCCATTTCAAAGTTATTTATCTCCGCAGTAGAAAAGTCCTTCATTCCCCTCTTTGTGGCATTAGATAGGATAGGAAAGGGTATAAGGGATACACCAAGAGATGTTATCCTTACCGAGTATGAGAAAAGGGGTTGGGCTTTTGGTCTTCATAGGGCTATGGACACCACAGGAGCTATTATAGGGGTAATACTAGCGTATTTTTTGATAAGCACTTTTCCTATAAAAATGTCTCTCTTTATTCTTGCTGGTATTGGTTTCCTTACCCTTGTACCTCTCGTATTTCTTAGGGTAGGAGAACATAAAAGGGAGAAGGGCATCAAATTTAAGTTGTCTCTCTCTTTGGTGCCTGCTCTGGTGGGTTTATCCCTTATTTCTCCTGCCATATACATAGAAAGGGCTGCAGAAATAACCGGAACTTCAGCCCTCATCCCCTATGCGGGGTTTAACATAGTTTATGCAGCCTCAGCCCTTCTTATATCCACAAGGAGTGATGCCATAGGAAGGAGAACTCTCCTGTTGTGCGGAATGGTATTGATAGCGCTTTCCCATCTCCTCATATGGGTGAACAACACGCTCCTCCTTTCTTTGGCATTCCTCCTCTATGGAGCAGCCTTTGGTATTGTACTTCCTACTATTTTTGCAAGGGTGGGAGATAGGGTAATGGACCATATTGGTTTAAACATAGGGATTGTACAGCTATCTCTAGGACTGTCCATACTTCTCGGGTCTACTTTAGCAGGTATATTGGTAGAAAACATAGGTTATCAAGGAATCGCTATATTCTCACTTCCTGCCTTGGCTACTATCCTCCTAAGAGATCACTTTTAAACCTTCTCACCTCCCAATACATCCATGAAGGTTACACCATGGGAAGTGGAAGGTGAGGTAGACTATGAAAGACTGTTGAGAGAGTTTGGAGCTGCTCCCCTTGATATAAGAGGTATGGAGCTTCCAAAACCCGTACTTCTCCCTCTAAGAAGGGGGTACTTCTATGCGCACAGAGATTTTGACAAGTTCGTAGAAGATTGGAGAGAGGGGAAAAGAGTTTCCATAGTAACGGGAAGAGGTCCGTCAGGTCCCATGCATTTAGGCCATATACTGCCTTTTTACACAGCAAAATGGTTTCAGGATAAAATGGACGCCTTTGTATTTATTCCCATCTCGGATGATGAGAAATATCTCGTGAAGAGAAAGCTAAAAGTAAAGGACGTTGAATCATTTGCGTTAAACAATGTATTAGACATCCTATCTGTGGGGTTTAATCCAGAAAAGACCAGAATAGCCATAGACATGAAAGATACCGAGCTATATAGACCTGCTGTGGTGGTATCCAAGCGGGTCACCTTCTCTACCATGAGAGCCCTCTTTGGACTTACTCAGGAATCCAATGTAGGTTGGGTGTTTTACCCAGCCATGCAAATGGTGCATCTGTACATTCCCCAAATACTCTACGGCCCCCATAGGGTTCTAGTTCCTGTAGCCATTGATCAAGATCCCTACATAAGAGTGGCTAGAGATGTAGCCGAGAGTATAGGGCTGGTAAAAACTGCGGGCCTGCTCTCGAAGTTCATGCCAAGTCTGGAAAGTCCCTCTGGGAAGATGAGTACAAGTGATGGAGGGGAGGAGAAGGTAATATGGTTAACGGACGATAGAGATACCATAAGGAGAAAAATCATGAAGTATGCTTTCTCTGGAGGCCAACCCACCGTTGAAGAGCATAGAAAGTATGGAGGAAGACCGGAAATTGATGTTTCGTTCCTTTATCTCTACTACTTCTTTGAGGAAGATGATAGAAAGATCAGGGAAATAGAGGAAGGGTACAGATCCGGGGAGCTTTTAACAGGAGAGTTGAAGGATTATGCTGCAAAGAAAATAGCAGATTTCTTAGAGGCCCACCAAAAAAGGAAGGAAAAGCTCCTAAGAAGGGATTTGGAGGATGTGGTTGAATCTTTTTCCTTTAGGGAGGATGAGAGGAGAAGGATAAAAGAGTGGGGTAGGGAGTTTTAGTTACTTCCTACCATCTCTATAGTGTGGAGGTACGGGCATACCCCATATACTATAAAATAAAGGACGACCCGGATGGATCAACAAAGCTAAAGATATACCTATTTGACATAGATGAACACCGCTTCATCTCTGCATACTATAGAAGACATAGACCTTTCCTCCTAATAGACAGAGACAAGGAAGGATTGGCAAAAAAGGCTATTAAGGAGGCCAACTTTGACGGTGTAATAACATTTTCCCCCGATCCAAGAGGATATACAAGGATCTACGTCAAAGCTCCTACCCTTATAAGAAAATTAAGGGTTATCCTTGGAAGTAGAGGTATACAAACCTACGAGGACGATATCAAATATCTTATGAGAGTTATGATAGACGGTTCCGTACCCGCAAAACCCCTTAGAGTAATTCTTTCAAATGTAGAAAGGAGGGAAGATGTTAGAGGGGAGCTTCTTATAGGAGATGTGGTGTATTTGGAGCCTCTGGAAGAGGAGCTAAACCTTTCCTCTCTTCCTGTAGCATCATTTGATATAGAGGTTGCCCATCCAAGAG
>WANZ01000021.1 GCA_015521515.1 Candidatus Iainarchaeum sp. | reverse complement strand
CCTCCATATTCTTTATAGCTTCCTCCAATTTGTTTACAAGTAGGTACTTCTTTCCTCCCTCCTCTACGATAAGCTTCTCGAACTTTACGTTCTTGAGCTCCTTTGTAAATATGTAGGCTGCTGTCTTTCCTTGAAGGGAAAGCTTTCCGGTGTGCGCGTACCATTCAGAAGGCGAATCTAAAATACCTTTTATGGCCTCTTTCTCACCGTCAGATAGTCCCTTGAACAGGTTTTTTGCCTCCTCTAACTGTTTTCTCCCAAAAAAGTTCAGAGCTCTAAGCTTGTTCTTCAACCCTTCTACAAACTTGGATTCGGGAACTGAAATCTTCCCTAAGGCTAATGCACCTTCAGCTGCCCTCTTTGCAGGACCTATCACAAACTTAAAGTTTAGAAACTCCACGGCCATCTCGGAGGACGCCCCCAGATTCATATACTTAGTAAGCAATGAGTACAGCTCTTTTTTACAGGAAGATGATGCACATACAACACTTGCAGAAAAGTTCTCGGCGTTTATAACGTTATTTATGGGAGGTGTTTGTTCATTCACAAAGAATACGAACTCCTTGATGTTCTTTGCGATGTTTTTTAGTGTTTCATAGAGGGATATCCCATAAGTGCCTTCAAAACGCTCCCTAAGAAGGGCACCCTCTCCGTAGGAGTGGACACCGACCTTCGCGATGCGAAGGGTGTCAGAAAGAAGATAGGTCACCACAAAGGGGCCCTCATAGTAACTTCCTCCCAGGATGGTATTCTCCACGGGGGCTGCCTCCTTGCCCACTTCCACATCATATGCCCTTCCCTCACCATCTACCAATACCATGGAATCCACATCTATCTGTTCTCCCTCCTGGGAATTTGTAGTAATGGAGGAGAAGGGATGTATACCGTCCTCTCTGTATACAGTGTTGATTATGAGCTTTGAAATATCTCCATCCTCTACCACTTCACACATTATGTTTCCGTAGGCCATGCTTCCTATGAGAAGAATCCATACAAGAGTTCTATGGTCCATGGAAACACCACCACCCATAACTGTAAGAGTAGAAGTGTAATATAAGTGCTCACCACATATCTTACCCACAGGTTCTTCACCTTTATCCACCTAAAAATCCCCACGCCCACGGCTGTAAACACAAAAGAGATGATGCCCACTGCTGCTGAGGATGCCGCCGCCCCATAAAGTATGCTTATATCAAAATTGCATGTTAGTTCTATATGGGGCGGCGGCAAAGGACACGCTCCAAATCCGTATATGATATAGAAGAACCAGATTATTGAGATTGCTATAGGAATAAGGTATGGTGTATGGTTTTTGAAAATATAGAAGATGGTTCCAAGGATAATGGATGGAATGATGGGTGAAAGGAGATCCATAAGTATTTATAGGAGGAGAACGTGTTAAAGGATGATGCTGCAGCGTTTGCTATCCCTCTTTGGGAGAGGTAAGAAGGAACCTAGGAAGGAGGTGAAGAAGGACAAAGCTATTCAGGTGGAAGAGTTTAGCTTTGGATCCCAGAAGGTGAAGCAGGAGAGGAGGGAAAGGGTTGCAAAAGTTAAGGAGACAGATGAGTTGGATGAGATAAGGTTGTTTATGGAGGTGGTAAATAATCTAAGGGAGTATGCGTCTCTGCCTCCTGTAGAGGATAAGAAGGAGAGGAGAGAGGAAGTTGTTTTGGAGAGAAAGAAGGAGGCCGGAGGTGAGAAAGGGGGAGAAAAGAAAGAGGATGAGAAGCAGCAAGAAACTACGGGGGAAAAAGAGGCAAGTGGTAGAGAAGAAAAGAGAGAAGAGGAAAAGGAAAAGAAGGAAGAACAGAAGGAAAAAACGAAGGAGGTTCCAAAAAAACGACCCCTTTCCAAGGCGGAGATAGAGAAGATGGTAAAGGTGGCGTATTCCCATCTAGAGAGAGAGCTCATGAAGAGGGTGGAGGAAAAGATGAGAGAAGAGGGTAGAATAAGCTTCAAAGAGCTTGCTATGTCCAGAAGGAAGGTAAGAAGCTATATGAAAGAACATGCAGAGGTAATAGTAGACTTCTTTATGCATGAAATAAAGGATGGAAGGGATCCTAGAAGGGAAGATTATATTTCTAAGGTGGCAGATGACATATTTCCAGAAATCTTCGGGAGTGTTATGGTAGAGAATAAGGAGGAGAGGAAGGAAGGAGCCAAAAAGAAGAAGGAAGACGACCTTCTATCTCTGCTTGAGGAGGAGGGGGAAGAAAAGAAGGAAGAAGACGTTATGGACATTCTAAAATCCCTCGAGGAGTGAGGGTAACCGTAATGGTAATGGGAACGTACCTTCCTTTTATATCCATGTATATCTTTGTACTGGAGCTGTACCTTGGGCCGAAGTAGTTATCCAAGGGGTCGTTTTCAATAATGTTGTCGTTGCAGATGAATATGCTGCCATTCTCTGTTTTCAGAGATACCACATAGTCATATCTATCTCTTACAGGCTCCATAGCCTTTGTAACAATATCTTTCAGCATATTCTCCAATTCTGTCATATCTCTCCCAGCCTCTATACTTTCCTTGAGGTAGGACAGGAGGTAGTCTGGAACTCCGTCTCTTTCTATAGAGGCCGTTACAAGGGCCTTTACCACCTGTTTAGCATAGTAATTCATGAGTACACCCTTTGCATGTCTTTCAAAGGAAGACCCATATCCGTATGTTACAGAAAGTAGTATGCCGGAGGCTATGGAAGCAATAATGAGGAGGAATACCGCATCAAACACTGCAGCTATACCTTTGGCCATACTACCACCTTTAGGACTCTTATCTCATTGAATGGAATTCCATCTTTATTTGTTTGGAAGGAAACAGGAAACTCAAGGCTTATATAGGTGGGCGACCGTGCTTCGCATGTGTTTTCTCCTCTCTTCTCTATACAAAACTCGTAATCATCATTTTCTAACGTTTCCTTAACCTTTTCAATCCATTCGTCTGTAACCACACCCTTCTCTGTTAGCATGTTGGATACCTCGAAGAGGGCAAATAGTAGCTCCATTTTCTTGTTTTTCTCCTCTATCGTATTTATGGTATACACTAGCGTTCCGAAGAAAAGTAGAAGGGCCATTACAATGGGTATAATGGCACCCATATCTATGAGGCTTGGCATGTTCTCACTTCCCCATTCCTTGGCTTTATGGTGAGGGTTACCTCACTTAGGGTGGAAGATTTCTTAATATAAAGAATATCCCCCGCCTCTACGTCGTTTTTTGGAATCCGGATCTTTATGCCTCTATCAGAGGGTTTTAGGTTCCATGTTTTGAAGTATAGAAGGTTTCCTCTGGTGGATTTTACTCCTATGCCTAGTTCACTACCGTTACACCCAAATACCATATTGTAATCCAGCCTTACAGGCCCAGATCTTATATAGGACGGCAATCTGATGGCTTCCTCAGCGCTGGTAACAGTAAGGCTTAGAGCAATGCTTCTAATCTTCTCTCCTACCTTTAGCACCAAGGATTTGGCTCCTGCAGAGGCAAACATATCCCCAAGGAAGTCTTTGTAAGAAACAATGGTACCCACAATGAGGAGAAGAAATATAAGGAGCATCAGCCTTGAGAGTATGTAATCTAACATTCTTTCACCTTCTGTTCCACCGCAAGGTAATCCCATCCTCTGTTTTTTCTATTTCTACACTCCCATAGGGTGGAGACACCTTTACTTTATCTTTACCGCCATTTATTGTTATGTTGTGGGAGGGTACCGCTCCCTCTATACAGGCATAGGATCTATTTAGAACCTCCTCTCCCCTCCTTACCTCAAGGATAAGATATACACATTGCCCACTATATGAATATCCGCACACTCTAAGACATTCGGTTTCGTTGGAAGAACCCTTAACACTAACATAGTAGTCCCCTACCATCCCCCCACACCTAAAGTCGAACCTTTCCATGAGTTTAGTGGGAGGAGATGAATACACAGCTGTGGAAACGGTGGTTGCAATGTTCCTAAGCTGGATATCTATCTTCTTGGAACAATCCTCCCGTATGGCATTGGATATAACCATGTAGGAAAGGTATAGCACAAACAGGATGGTTACAACAGATACTACCAATTGGAAGGGTGCCTCCACACCCCTCATTTGACCACCCTGTACCCTTTAGCCATGGATGGCTTTATCACCCCGAAAATAAGCAGGGCTGCCACAATAGCTACCACAAGGAGGTATATAACATTCCAGTCTCCACCTGCTCTCATGCTAATATTAAACGTTCATCCCTTTTAAGGACGGATGATGGAAACCGTACACTCGATGGGACATTTTTTATTTTCACTTTCGGTGCATTCCACCATTATCTTTGCCCTTGTACCGGTCCCTGCGTATCTTATTACTTTATCATCTTTTTTTTCAAAACCCTCTAATACATCTCCAACTTTTACACATTCCGTGTCAAGGTATGCCTCCCTTGCGACTGCTCTCAGATCTATGTACATGTCCTTTCTGAAAGTTATCACGTCTGTGGTTCCTATACCACCAAACTTGGAGTTTTTCTTTACAAGCTGGGCTGTGGCAGTTTGAGGATCTGTAGTAGGTGATATGATGCCCTGAAGTATGCCTAACAATACCATAAGGATAGCCCCCCCAATTACTGCTGCAATGAGAAGCCTGAATACCTCAAAGGCTTGGCCCTTCATGCCACTATTAGATGATGGAGATATAAAATATTAACGCTTCCACACGAGAACTCCACCTTCTACACATAATCTCCCACTGCCCCATATGGTTATACCATCCTCCTCTTCTCTGCAAGTTACGTTTTCACACTTTAGGTCCAAATTTAGACCATATCTTCCCACAATATCCTTAGTAATGGTTATTTCACCGCTAACGTAGAGATCTGCACATACAGGGGTGTCTATACCTACCTTTCTTTGCTCTGCCGCGCTGCGGAGGACATCGTTTATCGTTTCGATGGGAACAGGAGTTGCCTGTCTTATGGAGTTGTTGAATACGATGTACACAACCCCTATTGCAGCTACAAAAAAGGCAGCCCATGCGAGGTAGTTGAACAGTGTGTACGCTTGGCCTTTCATACTATTACACCTCTTATGATAGAAAGGGACACCCACGTAGACAGAATGAACAGAAGGGAAGAGATGAGAAGATTTCTTGCTAAAGCTCTTCTTACAGCTATGGGATCCTCCCCTTCGTAGAGTTTTACGGAGTAGATGGTGAGGAGAAAGGTTAGTATGATGTTATAAAGGAACGCTATGGTGAGGAATTCCGCCGGGGACGCCACCTTACCTTCCAACTCATTGATTTTTGGAACAGATATGTTCAGCTGATAAACATACTCTTCGGGTACTTCGGGTGCCTCAACAGAGTAGAGAGAGCTTACAATTACCTGTTGAAGGGCTACTGTAATACCCAACACGATGGGGGAAACGAAGAGCACCATAGAGGTAATCATAATATAAATCTCTCCCATTTTAGATCTTAACATCCTTATAATCTCTTCCTCCTTTCTTAGCTGGTCAGAAAAAGCTATGAGTGCTCTTGCAGCTAGTTCGGTTCCCAGCTCTACAGACTTAACCACAGTAGATGTTGCTTTTTTGAGAAAGTGACTAGGAATATGCCTTAATGCTCCAAAGAGAGGATGAAATACAGCATCTCCCAGGGAAAGACCCATCACCCTTATGTTATAGAGTATCTTGGAAAAAACCTCCCTTACAAGCTTGGAATTAGGCATGAGATTTATAACGCTCTCAAGAGCCCCCTCTAGCGGTTTGCCTTCTCCCATTTTGGAAGCCATAAGATATACGACGTCCTTAAACTCTCCTTCCATCTCCATGATCTCTTCCTTTCTTTTGGCGCGTGCTCGCTCTGAAAGGAAAAAGTATATGGATATTGCAACCACGGGAGCGAGCAACGCGCCAAATATAAGCCAGTATGGGGTGGTATCATACGAGGATAGTATCTGAGAAACCTCATCTATGTATTTTGCATCTTCCCAGCTAGTAAACCCATATTTTTCCCTTAGGCATCCTTCATATCCACAATATAGTGCTTCAGCCCTTTCGTATGTGATATCTAGCTGAAGATGTAGGATGTAGGAGATTGATAGTACTACAATGGCGGCTGCTATCGCTATGTATAGATGCTTTCTATCCTTCTCCTTTGGGGGAACCGGCGGTTTGTATATGTTTGGCCTCTTTGAGAGAATAGAGCGCGAAAAGATGTATATAATGAGGGGCAACCCTATTATATAAATGGCTACCAAGGAGGGCAGGGTAGCAAGCGGTAGATCCGAGAAGGCGGAGGCTACGGGGAGGATGACAAAGAGAAGCAGAGGTAAAAATACACCAAGGTAGAAGAGCTGAATGGACGGCATGTACATGCTTGAAGCCCTTTCTTCTAACCTATTCCTTACGGAGGTTATAATATCATCCAGTGCTCTGTCCAGCCTGAAGTTTCTCCTTGCATCATCGGGTTCGAGGGTTGAGGCTCTGATTTGCATGAGGGCGTGTTTTAGTTCCGGTATGTTGGCTCCTACCCTGTAAATAAGGTGATCTAGGGCCTCCTCCGCAGAGGCATACACACCCATGCGCATCTCCCATATAAGCTTCTTTATACGGTTTGCTAGAACTCCCTCAGAGTTATCTGCCGCAAAAGACAGGGCCCTCTCCAGGTTGGGAGATAGTTTAAGGGAAAGAACAACATATCCCATGACCTCTGGTAGTTCAAGGAGAATCTGGCCCATTTCCTCTTCCTTTTTCATGACGGGATAGTAGAGCAGCATAAAGTAGGCTATGAATGCTAAAATGATAGGAAGGAATAATACAAGCAGTGTAAACGGGTTTAACGTGGCTATATCAAATACAAGAGCTTCTAAAAATGCTCCGAAGCCGAAATTCATGGCGTACGTAAGTATGTAGAGGACAACAAATACCAGCCCTGCTAGAAAACCGTAGATAGCTCCCTTTCTGGCAGCCCCGCCGACACATTCTGGGTCAATCTTCCACTCAAGAAACTCTACAGCCTCCCTTACCTCGACGGGAACTGGGGCCTTTGATGTGCACAGCTTTTTATACAGTTCAGCCTCTCCTGGCAAGGATCTCCCTCACAAGCGTGTTCTTTATCCAATTTTCAAGATCCTTGAGGAGGGAGGGGTAGTCTACTTCTCCATGCTCTTCCAGTTGTTGCTCCTTTAGGAGGAGGAACTTGTTATGTATAATTGAATAGTGCTCCGCTTCCATAAGTTCCCTTACCTTGTATTCTCTACTCAACCTTGCAACAAGGGCCTTTTCTTCCCCCCTTGCCCTAATTTCTTCCCATATCATTTCTGGACTCATTCCTCTAAGCCTTCCGATCTTCATAAGCAGCTCGGAGTTTCTTACGTTATCCTCCAGCAGTTCCAATCTATCCCTATCTGCGGAATACCTCATAATATCAAGGAAACCACCCTCCTCTAAAGGTTCTGCCTTCCAATGCTTCAATACTTCTGTTATGGAGATGGTTCTTCTTACCCTTTTAAGGGACCCCCCAAATCTAATAGGAGCGTTCACTACCACCACATCCGTTGCCTTGAAGGAGGTGGTGGGTACACCCAAGTCGTTGACCACTCTATCCCACACAGAATATGCGGAATCACCGTGAATAGTTCCCATCACTGTACTGCCTGCTGCCCCCACCCTCATGGCTTCGTATAGTACCTTCGCCTCTCTAGATCTCACCTCTCCTATCACAATGGCGGAATCTCCCAACCTGAGGGCTGTTCTAAGGGCATCCTCTGGAGGAACCTCCCCTGCGGCTCCTCCTCCGATAGGACTCCTAGTCTTTAGGCGTTGGATATGATACCCGTGCTTTCTTATAGCTTCCACGGGAATCTCCAATGTGTCTTCCTGTACGAGAATGCGTTGGTTCTGAGGTATCTCAAGTATAAGGGACGTCATGAGAGATGTCTTACCAGAGCCTCTGCTTCCAGAGATGAGCAATGTTGATTGGGCGTCTACAAGAAAGGATAAGAGACCAGCGGCTAGAGGAGTCAACATATTTACATCAAGGAACAGGGGCAGCGTCCAAGGTGTTGGTCTGTGGAGTCTAAATGCGAAGGCAATGCCATCAGGGGAAAGAGGTGGCCCTATAACGGCTACTCTTACGTGCAAATCTGGAATATCATAAT
This sequence comes from Candidatus Iainarchaeum sp., assembly GCA_015521515.1. GTDB lineage: Archaea > Iainarchaeota > Iainarchaeia > JAADDC01 > JAADDC01 > WANZ01. The sequence goes on along the minus strand of WANZ01000021.1, from coordinate 1,307 downwards.
CCAAAACAGGATGGGCCTCGTCAAAGGGTCTTCCGCTCATAGATCTAAGCTTGGATACGAAGTTCTTTGCTTCCGTCTCTGAGTATACAATGTTTGTTCTACACTGGCCGTACCTTGAGTGGAGTACATATACCGGCCTGGTACTTAGTGGTGCATCCACATATATGTCTGTTAGGTTTCTGTCCAAGAAGAACAGCTCCAGAATACCATAACCCACGGTATATCTAGCAAGAATAGAGGAAAGAAGCCTTAGATCATCCTCTTCTAGAGGAATACCCATCTGTCTGGACACATCTATGATGGTTTGCATATACATTTCCTCAAACTGTCGCCTTGCAAAGGATCTGGAGGTTAGGAGGGTACTTGAAGGGGTGTACTCTGCTGCCATCTGTTTTGCCTTCTCTAATACCATGTAAAGTTGTGGAGACAGAGAAAATTCAGGTGCTTGAAGATAGTATAAATACTCTACACTGTTTGGATCCCTGTATATGGATACTTCCACATCTCCCTCTAGGGTGTAGGAGTCTACGAGCTCGAGATCTTCTCCCAAACCACTTATAATACCCGATCCAAGAAAGGCGGGTTTTATTTGGACGGGAAGGATGGTTCTGTAGAATCCTCTATCGGGGGCCCGTCGCTGGGTTGCTATGTACTCTCTTACCTTTGAGATAATCCTTGTAGACTCCATGTGAGTCTTTATCTTCTTGAGGATGGATACGTATTGCTCTATACATCTTCTTATAGCCTCTGGATAACCATCCAAGGATGTGTAACCCTTTATTTTTCTCAGCACCTCTAGATAAGCCCTTACAGGATCGCTTAACCAAAGATCGTGTGTTACCCTTACAACCCATACCTGTTCATTTTTTAGGGGATTAGCACACCCTCTACCTAATTTCTCTACTACAGAGAAGCTCCAGTATCCTTCTGATTGGAAGATTTTCCCCACTTTTGCAATCTCCTTCAAGATATTTACGGCGTCCTCCCCGTATACATGATCATAAACGTCGGTTACAATTACAATATCTGCATCTTCCTTCATGAGTTCAGAAACAACCCTAAACATGCTCTCGGGATAGTCTACAACAGAACCTCCCGTGGGCCAGTCTCTGGCATCGATTCTCAGTATCCTTTTGCCACCTTCTACTTCCACAACCACATAAACTTTATTACACCCCAACACTTAAGAGTTGCATGGAACGGTTTATCCTCAAGGGAGTGGTGATATTCCTCCTCCTGGAGACACTCTTCCTTCCCCTCAGGGAAACCCTCACTGGGTGGCTTGTGCTACCAGAGGGGTTCTACTC
>WANZ01000020.1 GCA_015521515.1 Candidatus Iainarchaeum sp. | reverse complement strand
TCATAGGCTCCAAACACATTTATTTTGAGCACAGGCAATAATAACACCTCTTATACATAACAATTCCCAACCGAAAGGTATTTATTCATCGTTTTTTTCGTTAGGATGAGAGGTATCTCGCCCATCGTGGCAACGGTGCTGCTGATTGCCATAGTGGTTGCTATTGGGGCGTTGCTCTATATGGGTGTTTCTCAGATGGTGGAGGGTACCTCCACTCTAGGCAGCAGTTCACATCCTCTCACCCTTGATGTATACCTAAAGAAGGAGCCGCCTGGGTCGTACCAGTTCTTTTCACACTACTACGTGCCCGTTTCCACACATATAAGATGGGTAGATGCATTTAATTATTGTAAGGAAAGGGGGATGTTCCTTGCCATGCCAAGAAATAGGGATCAGCTAAACAGGCTAATAGGCATTCTAAAGGAGAAGGGGTGGACGCTAGCACACATAGGTATCTATCGAAAGGCGGGTATTCCTAAGGAGGAGGCTAAATGGTATTATCTAACAGGAGAAGTGGTACCCGACATCCTATGGGCAGCAGGGCAGCCAGAGATCTCTCAACCAGAGGAGAATGTGGGTGCCGTGGGGGTTTCTCCCATGACGGAGGGGTTGCATGATGTAAACGGGGAGACCAATCGTCCCTTTATATGTGAAGGTATTAGGATAGGATTCCTCATCTCGAATCTTCATTCCTCCAAGTTCCTTCACTTTTCTAATGCAACTCTGCAAATATATCCGGGAGGCTTGCCGGAGGCTGCAACATCTGTAAGGGTAGATAAAAGATATATCATCAAAGTAGACAGCGGAGGCACTGTTTACTCCCTGGATATAGGGGCATTGAGGTGTTCTACGTTCCATATTCCTCCGAAAGAAACCGCCACATGTGATGTGTGGGCCATTCCGTTTAATGTTAGCTATGAGCCAGGAGTTGAAAACCTAAGGGTTTGTTTGACAGGAGGAAATATAGGAGGCAAGATATGTGATACTACCACTTAGCACGCACTAAAATCTTTTTACATACTTTTTGTATATAGTGCTATATGCCTGTAGGTGTATCTGTTCAAAGAGAAATAGAAGAGCTGAGAAGGAGGGTTTCTGCACTGGAGGAAAAGATAGACTACATCATATCCCTCATGGAGGATGAACTGACAGAAGAGGAGGTAGAGGAGCTAAAAAGGAGGGTAGATAGGCTGAGTAAGGGGGAGGTAAAAACATACACCTTTGACGAAGTATTAAAAGAGCTCAACGCATAAGCTTCTCATAGAAGGATTCTCTAAACCCTATTGCAATTACTTTCACCTTTCTCTCTTCCCTCTCCAACACAAAAGCTACCCTAAGGGTTCCAATACGAACCCTGTACACACCTTCTAAACCTCTCACAGGCTTTACCCGCGAAATATAATCATCCAAGTTTTCAAGGAGTGCTACAAGCTTCTTTAGAACCTTTTCCGTCCTTTCCTTACCCAAACCCTTTACCAATCGCTTGATATCCTTCACCGCATCCTCTGTAAATATTACTTCCCATCTTTCCTTCATACCCACACCTCTTATACATAACAATTCCCAACCGAAAGGTATTTATTCATCGTTTTTTTTTCGTTAGGATGAGAGGTATCTCACCCATCGTGGCAACACTCCTTCTCATAGCCACAGTATTGGCACACGGGATAATCATATACATGGGTGTGGTAAGACTTTCTGAGCAGACTACAACGGAGAACACCTCTCCCATTGGGGTATTATTAGATGTTTATAGGCAAAATGCTCCCAAAGGTGCTTATATACACTATCTACACTATTACCTGCCTGTTTCTACCCCCATGAACTGGGTAGATGCATTTAATTACTGTAAAGAGAGGGGGATGTTCCTTGCCACTCCCAGAACGGATGGCCAAAACAGCGTGCTGAAAAGTATTGTTAGCTCGAAGGGGTGGAGTGCAGCATACATAGGGGTGTATCAATCCCCTGAATCTTCAGAGCCAGATGGTGGGTGGAAGTACATTACGGGAGATCCTATAGTGGGTGATTTTTGGATGGGTGGCAAGCCAGATGATGCTAACGGGGAGGATGTGGCCGTCATAACACCCACGGGATGGGACGATAGAAATGGGTCTGTACCTCTTCCCTTCATATGTGAGAAGATTAGAGTTGGGTTTACTGTGTCCAACCAGTCTTCTACAAGGAATTTGTACCTTGTAAATACAACACTCAAAGTGGAGACATTCTCAGGTGACACAATCACCTCAAAAAAGATTGGAGAACCAATCAGGGTTGATGTAAACATAGGAGGTACTGTACAGTCCCTCTCCATACCGGTTGTAAAATGTGATATTGGCAC
>WANZ01000019.1 GCA_015521515.1 Candidatus Iainarchaeum sp. | reverse complement strand
AGCTCACCATGGCTTCCACGTTTACCACCTCACGAGGCCCCCTCATCGGGCTTCTTTCTAAACGAAGAATTGAGGGGAAGGTTATTTATATAAGTTGCGGTTCCGGTATTGGTTATGTAGAAAAGTTTGTAAAAAATAAATTAGTAAAAATATTTTGAATCCTCGTTATGTATAAGCATATGCTTTAAGTGTAGAAGGGTCCCAATATTAGTGGCGGGCAGGCCGGGGGGCCAGCGGTCCCCTGTAACCGGAAATCCGCTTACGCCGGGGCCGAAGCGGCGGGGCGGCCTATGCTCTCTACCTTCCCCCGAAGGGGGTACCATGAGGGATGGGTAGGAGCCGGACGGTGGCGCGCCGGTGAACCCGGCCAGGCCCGAAAGGGAGCAACCGTAGCCGGTGTCCATCGGGTCGGCTCCCCTCATCCAGAGATACTCCCTTCGGGGCGGGGTAGGGAGTGTAGGTCCACCCGCCGCAGCCCGCCATACGGTGATACAATGTGGGTGCCTCTCGTGCTGTTACTCATGTATTTCCTTATACCTCAAGGGGGGTGTGTGGACTTTTATCTTTTAGGATATAGGGGACAGGGCATACTCATTCCTGCGCAGATGTGCACAATCCCCTATGGGGGCATTTACGTAGAAGCTGCAAATGTGGCCCCTTCCGTTTTGGAGAGTGCCAAGGTAGCTTATAACGCATTTCAGAGCAGACATGGCCCTCTACCCTTTGGTGTGGTAGTAAGATTTTCCTCTCCCGTTGAATACATAGATGGTAGATCCGCAGATGTGGCATTCTACGTAGCACTGTTTTCCCTTGTAAATGGGAATAAACCCATTCCTGCAACTGGCGTTATAGGGGAGGATGGAAGCATTGGGGGTGTTTCCCACGTATATGAGAAGGTAGAGGCGGCGAAGGATCTGGTTATTATACCATATGCTAATAGACACTTTCTACCAGAGGATTCTCCTGTAGTGGCGGTGAAGAACCTTGAAGAGCTTGACGCCCTCCTTCTCTCCCTTGGCAGGGGGTAGTACGCATTAAAACCTTTTCCACATAACCAAACATAAGATGCCCCGGTAGCTCAGTTGGTAGAGCGCCCGGCTGTTAACCGGGAGGTCGGAGGTTCGAGTCCTCCCCGGGGCGCTACTTTTTAATACCCCCTGCCTAATGTATAGGTGACACCCACCGATTTTATGCTCCTGGTAGGGACCATTATACTGGTTGGTTTTCTTGCAGATGCATTTTCTAGGAGGAGTTTTATCCCAGACTCCCTTATACTCATCCTTTTGGGGATGATCCTTGGTCATTATACGGGCATACTCCCTCCCGACGTGTTTCTCTCCTTTGCAGGTTTTATGGCATCTATTGCAGTGGCCATCATACTATTCGATACGGGGCTCAATATCGACCTTGTTTCTACCATTAAAGAATCGGGCCAGGCCTTTGTCCTAGGAACCATATCATATGCTGCTGCAACTATTCTTATCTCCCTTGTTGGATATACGATTTTAGGCCTTGACCCGGTACGCTCCCTGATTTTGGGAGCTATGCTAGGAGGAACCTCGGCTGCCGTGGTAGCCTCCATCTCGGAAAAATTACCTATATCAGAAAAGACGAAGGTAATCCTCGATGTAGAGTCTACTCTTACCAATGCGTATGCACTTCTTTTTGTGCTAACACTTCTAGATTTCGTAAATCAACCCCTTGATCCTATGCTAGCACTTTCCAACGTGGTCAGTGCTCTTTCCGTTTCTCTTGTATTAGGCTTTATAGGTGGTATACTCTGGATGGGAGTACTCCTCAAATCCCAGAGGAGGCCCTACTTCCCCGTTCTTAGTATGGGCATAATGTTCCTTCTGTATGCTCTGGTGGAGTATATGGGAGGAATAGGTGCAATAGCAGCCTTTATATTTGGACTAGTGCTTGGAAATGCAGAGACTGTAAAGAAAATGTTATTTATAAGGGAGGAAACAGCGCTCAATAGAGAATTCATACGCTTCAGTGATGAGATATCCTTCTTTATCCGCGTCTTCTTCTTTGTATACCTTGGTGTGATCTTTGTACCTCCGGAGGAGGCTAACATATATCTATCCTCGGTTCTTATCGTTGTGGCGGCCCTCCTTTCAAGATTCATAGGCATAAGGTTGACATCACCTCCTGATGAAGAGGTTGTGCTCATATCCATTCCAAGGGGGTTGAGCGAGGCTGTAGTTGCATCGCTCCTCTACTCTATGGAATTCCCCTCAGCCATGATATACCTTCAGGTGGCATCCCTTGTGATTATCCTTACCAATGTTGCCACCGCTGTTCTCATCCCCTTCGTAATGCGTAAAAAACATTTATCCTCATAGACCTTATGTGCCCACCAAACAGGAGATAGAGGTGCTGAAACATATACCTACCCACTTTGTAGAGCTAAATCAGCTTTCGAGGAAAATAGATGTGGACCCATCCACCTTGTCCTCTCTTGTGGAGCGCCTGCGATCAAAGGGGTTTGTGGAGATTAAGAAGAGAAGCAGAGTAGTATGGACCTGGACAGAGAGAGGAAAGTATTACATTTCCCATCCACTCCCCGAGAGGAGACTTATGGATCTCTTAAGGGAAGGTCCCCTTCCTCTGAAAAGACTAAAAGAGCTTATGGGGGACGAGTTGGAACCGGCCCTGGGGGTACTAAAGAAGGAGGGTCTTATAAAGATAGAGAAAGGACAGGCAATACTCCTTGATTATAGGGAAGAACTACCATGGGAAAAGGATCTGAGACAGCTTGAGGGGGAATACCTTGAGTACCTGAGGAAGAGAGGTTTGGTAGAGAGGAAGAGGGAAAGTAGCATATATGTTAGAAAGATTAGAGAAGCAGAGGAAGAAGATACAATAGAACGGCTTACTCCCCAAATACTAAGGGATAAATCCTGGAAAGGGAAGAAATTCACCTCCTACAATGTAAGGGAAGTTCCGGACAAGTTTTTTGGATCAAAGCATCCTTACCTTGAGTTTCTTGATATTATAAGGAGGGAGCTTATCTCCATGGGCTTCAAAGAAATGGAACCTAACACCCCCATTATTCCTCACTTTTGGGATCTGGAAGTGCTCTTTGTACCGCAGGACCACCCCTCGGCAGACCTGGGTGCGGCAGATACCTTTATGGTAGAGAGTCCTGAGTATCTTCCTGTAAAGGAAGAGGATCTTTATAAAAGGGTAAAAGAGGAGCATGAAAGATTTTGGGGTTATAAATGGGACCATAATGTGGCGAAGCGAACCGTGCTCCGATCTCACGCCACTGTACTATCTGCTCTAACCCTGAGGAGCCCAGAAATTCCAGGAAAGTACTTTACCATTTCAAGGGTCTACAGACCGGAGCAGGTGGACGCAAAACATTTACCAGAGTTCAATCAGCTTGATGGGATAGTGCTGGATGAAAAACTCACGTTTTCTCACCTCCTTGGCCTCCTAAAGGAGTTTGCAAAGGTTTTTACAGGAACGGAGAGGGTAAGATTCAAATCAGGCTATTTCCCCTTTACAGAACCTTCTGTAGAGATGTTTGTCAAACATCCAGAACTGGGATGGATAGAGGTGGGTGGTGCTGGCATCTTCCGGGAAGAACTGCTTCGGCCTTTTAACATAGAGGTGCCCGTCATAGCATGGGGATTGGGATTGGAGCGATTCTTCATGATACGGTATGGCATAAATGACATAAGGCACCTCTTTACGGAGGATCTTTCAGTATTGAGAAGCATCCCAAAGGTTTGGAGGTTATAGCATGCCCACCATAAGGGTAAACAGGGAAGATTTGATGGACATCATAGGAAGGGATGTGGACAGAGAGACCTTAGAGAGTATCCTGTTTATGCTCAAGACAGAGCTGGAGGTGTGGGGAGAAGAAATAGAACTATCCGTAGATGACTCTGAGAGACCAGATTTGTGGAGCTCGGAAGGCATAGGAAGAGCTGTCAGAACCTATATTACATCGGAGCATCCGGAGTATGTGGTGCGCCCCTCCTCCTACGAAATAAAGAACGAGAGGCCCTCCTCCAGACCCATCATCATGGCTGCTGTGGTTAAAAATGTTCGGATGGATGAAGAGGTGCTGTTCCAGATTATTCAGCTTCAGGAGAAGATTATGATGAGCTATGGAAGAAATAGGAAGAGGGTCGCTATTGGTACTTCAAATGCAGACAAAATATCATTCCCTCTTACCTACAAAAAAGGTAATCCAAACATCTCATTTGTTCCACTGGGAGAAGAACGAGAAATGACGCTGGAAGAAATCCTTCATTACACAGAAAAGGGTAGACAGTACGCCCATCTCGTAAGGGAGGGATACCCCATTATCTTGGATAGCAAAGGTAGAGTGGTCACCTTCCCTCCCATCATTAACTCCAATGACATAGGGAGAATTGATGAACATACCAAGAACATCTTCATTGATGTTACGGGTGATGATCCAAGGAGGGTGGAAACAGCCCTTAATGTGATGGTTACAGCCCTTGTAGAGAGAGGCGGAGAGGTATATGAAGTAAAGATAAATGGTAAGTCCTATCCAGATCTATCTTTCCGCCCCTTTGAGGTGGACACGTCTTATATGAAGAGACTGGGAGGAACCGAAGACCTTACACCCCTTAGGAGGATGGGATATCGTATAGAGGGGAATACCGTGTACTACCCACCTTACAGAGGAGACATACGCTCTCAATCAGATGTATTGGAGGATCTCCTCTCCTCTATAGACTACAACTCAATCCCCCTCCTCCAACCGGATTTTTATACGAAGGGATCTCTGCACAAAGAAACCGAACTCATAAATGCAGTGCGGGATATTATGAGCTCCATAGGCGAAGAATTAAATACTCTAACACTTACAGATCCAGAGCTATACAATAGATTATCACTTCCCCTGTATGTAAAGCTATCTAATCCTGTTTCTTCTACCCATTCACACCTAAGGAGCTCCCTTCTTCCCCATCTCCTTAGAGCCCTCTCCCATAACAAGACACTCCCCTATCCACAGTCTCTCTTTGAGGTAGGGGAGGTGTACACACCTCATAGAGAGATAAGGGTGGCCTATGTGTATGCATCCCCCTCCTCTACGTACACCTCCGCAGCCCAAGCACTCCTCTTCCTCTATCGGAAGCTTGGCAGAGAACCGTCTCTCACACCCTCTTCCCACCCCCTTTTCATAGAGGGCAGAACGGCCTCCACCCCCGAGGGAATAGTGGGGGGGATACACCCAAGAGTGTTGGAAGTATTCGACATAGAAGTACCTGTAGCAGCCTTCGAGATTACACTATCCGCTTTTCTTCAATAACCTCTTCCCACGGTTTTGGTAACTTCTCCATCCTATAGAAAGGTACCTTTCTTCCGAATCCCTCCTCTATAGTTTCCTTCTTCGCCCTGTAGAATATACCAATGGGTATTTTTGCATTAGGGTCCATATCATAGTTCCACTCCCTAGCCTTTTCCATTGCAGCCTCCAAATTTGAGGGATCGTGGTCTGTGTCCTCCAGTTTGTAGATTCGCTCCCTCACATAGGGTGTAATATTATGAAATGTAACACACGGTTGTATGACATCTATAAATGCAAACCCTTTGTGCTTAACCCCCTCCTTCATGAGCCAGGTGAGGTGTTTAACATCGTAGGCATATCCTCTTGCCACAAAGGTTGCTCCTGCTGACAATGCTAGCAGGATGGGGTTTAGAGGTTCATCCCATTTCCCCTCTGGGGTGGATTTGCCCTTGAACCCCTTCTGGGTGGTGGGCGTTGCCTGTCCCGTAGTGAGAGCAAACACCTGATTGTTATGTACTACAAAGGTAACATCGAGGTTATACCTTGCTGCGTGTATAAAGTGGGATATGCCTTCTGCATAGGTGTCTCCATCTCCGGCAAACCCCAATACCTTTAGGTCTGGATTGGCCATGCGTATACCCAAAGCTGTAGGTAATACCCTTCCGTGTATAGAGTAGAACCCGTTTAGATCCACATAGTCATAGATCTTTCCATGACACCCTATCCCAGATACCAACACAAACTCTTCTTTTTTGTATCCTTCCTCTACCAGCTGGGTTACTGCCTCCTTTAGTGCGGTAAGTATCCCAAAGTCTCCGCATCCAAGGCACCAGGTATTCTCTGCCTTTGTTTCGAGGGACAGCTTCATACTAATCGCCTCCTTATATATTCTGGCGTAAAGGGCCTTGCATCATACCTTAGTATCTTATCCTCTGTTATAATACCTGTTTCCATCGCAAGCAACTTCCCTATTTGACCTGTGGATGTATTTTCCACTATCACAATCCTTTTTGCATCCTCCAGCACATTCATTACCTCTCTTCTTGGGAACGGTTTTAGATAGTTTATTTTTACGAATTTCCAGTCCTTTAATCCCTTCAGTGCATCCAAGATGGCACCTTTTGTGGAGCCCCAGCTCAGTATTACCTTTTCCCCCTCTCCATATACATCTAGCGGCTTTAGGGAGGAAACGGCCTGTTCTACCGTTTCCGCCTTTCTAAGCCTCTTTTCTACCATCTTCTCTATCTCGTGGGCTTCCTCTGTGGTAATACCATACTCGTCGTGTTCATAACTCGTTGCCCTTACTGTAAAGGGTATAGACCCGGGAACAGCCATAGGGGATACCCCATCTGGTGTGTCTTCATAGCTCTTATAGCCATCCTTTGGGAACACATAGAACCTTTCAGGCCTTACAAGGGGTCTAAACTCCTCCTTTAGCATGGTGTAGTGAGACTCTCCCAAATGTTTATCCCCCAAAATAATACTAAGCACCCTATACCTATAGGCTAAATAGAAGGCCTCCATTGTCATTCTAAAGGCCTCTGCAGGATCCCCAGGCGCTACTACAACCCTTGGAAATTCACCATGTCCAGCATGAAGTGCGTATAGCATGTCACCCTGAGAAGTATACGTTGGAACACCTGTGGACGGTCCCATGCGTTGGGCAAGATACACAACGAGAGGAACCTCACTCATTCCTTGCAGGGAGAGGGCCTCGTTCATGAGGGCAAACCCGCCTCCGCTCGTTCCCACCATTACGTTTGCACCCGCATATGAAGCACCGAGAGCAGCATTTACTACTGCTATCTCGTTTTCCAATTGAAGTGTAACCACCTCTTTTCTCTTTGCAAGGAAGTGAAGAACGGGGGTGGATGGTGTCATGGGATAGGCAATGTACATATCTATACCCCAAGCAAGAGCTCCCAAGGCAATGGCCTCGTTACCGGTTAGGAAGTACAACCCCTTCCTAGGAATTCTACCAGCCCTTTCCCCATCCACGCTTCTATCATACCCAAATTCAAAGGCCTTTACATTCAGAGGACCCAACTCCCCCACAACCTCCTTTCCTATCGATTTTGGGATGCCTAGATATTTTGCCAATGCTCCCAGAAGTATAACGTTTTGGGAAACAGGGGGAATCCCCTGTTTTAAAGCCTCGTTTGTATTTATTTGTATGCCCCTGTCCGGAGTATAGAAGGAGCCCGTAATGTAGAACTCTGCTTTATGGGTGTCCACAGTCCTTTTATCTAGTGCTACCACGATGGGTGGGTCCTCATCGTGGGAGAATATTCTCTCGTCGGAGAATGTAATTACGTTGAAATTATGACCTCCTCTGATGAGGGATGGATAATCCCTGTAGTTAAATACATAGTAACCCAGCCTTACAAACATTTTTCCTAACAATTCGGCAGCCTTTGCCACACCCTGCCCTGCCTGACCTCCTATGAGAACAGATCTTCTCACGGAGGGAGAAGAGAACATATATATAAAAAGGAAAGGAAGGAAAGATACTCTTCGAAGGTGGTATCTTTATGTTGTAAAGAGTCTCTCTGCTGGTGCGCCGTTCTTTGTAACAATCTTTATAGAGTACTGCTGCCCTGTGTTTAGCGTACATAGAGACTGGTTAAAGTCCACAGTTACTTTGGTAGTGTCTCCCGCAGCTATGGTGTTTGGTGTGATACCTACCAACGTCTCTGGACCACATACCACTGCGTTGTCCTTGATTATATAGGCGTCAGCCAGCTCTACTGTGTGATTGCTCTGGTTGGTAACGTAGATATTTATGTCTGCAGTTGCGGCATTCACATCGCCGATCTCTGTTATGGTTATGGCATCAAACTGGGTTGTCTCTACCTGTGCTTGCTGCTTTGATACAGCCCCTGTCACCATGGAGTACAGTATTACTGCTGCAGCTACCGCTATTGCTATCATTAGTATCTGGGACACAATGGGACTTATACCTCTCATGGTATCACCACCCTTAGAAGGAACTCCTCCATTAAAAGGCTTATGCTATCCTTCTCGTAATAACTTCGTTTCCTTCCCTTACGAAGAGGAATTTCCCTTTGCAGGATAGTGTATACCTATCTTCATTCTGTTCTATTATTTTACAGCTCCCCTCTTCTGTATAGAATTCAGGATTCTCATAGTTCTTTGCTAAAACCACTATGTATGGCTTCTTTGAGATGATCACTACAGATTTTGCTACCTTTTCTTCTTTCTCCTGGCTCTGGGGAGGGTTCAGCACAGACCAAATGATTATTACAAGAGCAAGGATCCAGAGTATCTTTGGAATTCTCATGGTACCACCAACATTTAAATACCTATTTTGTAATATTATACCACAGCCCCAGCGGCGGGGAAGGCCTCTTCCTTCCCCAATTTTTATTTTCTCATGATCCCATAGGCAAGGAGTGTTATTACTATGACGAACACGATAGGATGGAGGGAGTATAGCCAGTTCAACCCTAGTATGATGGGCATAATTGCATATAGGAGACCCCCTTCTACAAGGGTTTTTGATACACCCACCGACGGAAATACGGATAGCAGTATTACGGGGATGATGAGCAGCAAAAGCCCTCCATAGAAGGTATCATAATCCTTTTTAGCCCATCCTATAAGCAGGAACATTAGCCCAAAGAGGAATGCAAGCTGTACAAAGGGAACCGCAAGAAAGTTATACCCCATTACAATGAAGAGCAGCCCAAACACTACTATGAATATGGTAATGATCATCTCGTAGGTTATGCCAAAGGACATGGGAATCTATAAATAGACTTCCCTCGTCTAACTTTTAAGGGGTTACCATGAGGAAGAGCAAGGGACCCTACAGAAAGACGAGGCATAAGCTCAGGCGGTGGAGGGACACCCCACCCGTCACCGTGACAAGATACCTTGCCAAGTTTGAGGAAGGTGACCGGGTGGTGGTAGACATTCATCCCAGTGTACAGGAGGGGAGGCCTCACCACCGCTTCAATGGAAGGGTAGGAACCGTAATAGGCATGCAAGGATCTGCCTACCGTGTAAAGGTAAGGGATGGGGATAAGGAGAAGATACTCATAATAGCTCCTATTCATCTGAGGCGATTGGCATGATAGGAAAGGAAGTGTTGGAAAAGAAGCCACTCACTGTATACGAAGTAGAGAAGTTGCTGCCCAAGGAAGGGGACCTCACCTATGAACAGAAGGCAACACTAGACTATGTTAGAGAAGTAAAGAAGGTAGATGAGAAGGTGGTGGAAGAAAAGAGAAAACAGCTAATGGAGTTGGGGATAGATGAAGAACTTGTGGTAAAGATACTCAATGTTTTCCCCCGTACAGCCTCTGAACTTCAGGCAGTTCTTGCAAAGGAGCAGACAGACGCGGATAAGTTTGAGAAAATCCTTGAAATTCTGCGTTCTTAGAGGTGTATAGCCATGAAAGAAGAGTACATGGTTGTTTTAGACTATTTACCATACGGCAGGCCCGATGATCCGAGGGGAACCCCAATAGTACAGGGTGTGGGAACGAAGTACTTTACCCTTCTTGAGGCTACTCCAAGAGGGGTGTGAACATTCAACTCCTTGAGAAGGTCTATATAGGAAAGGAGAAGCGTGAAAAGATACAAACCATAAAGGGAAGGATACCCTATGAGAGGCTTACCTCCATTGCGAAGGACAACCTTCCAAAGGCTGTAAAACTAATTGTAGAGGAGGAAAAGGAGAAATTTCTGGATTTCTTCAACAGAGCAGGCCCCATCACTATTCGTCTTCATTCCCTTGAGCTGCTT
>WANZ01000018.1 GCA_015521515.1 Candidatus Iainarchaeum sp. | reverse complement strand
GTGGAGCGAAGAAGAGGAGGTAACCTAAAGGTAAGAATTAGAAAGGCTGTATATGCAAATGTGTCCATCCCATCTAAAGGTGAGGTAAAAAGGGTGAAAATACTTTCTGTAGAAGAGAATCCAGCCAACAGACACTTTAGCAGAATTGGGGTTGTAACAAGAAATGCCATTATAAACACAGAGCTAGGCAAAGCAAGGGTAACATCGAGACCTAACCAAGATGGAGTGGTAAACGCTGTTCTCTTGGAGTGATGGGGTATGAAAAAGGTGGGAGCATTCCTTCACAAGGTAGAGGGGTATGTGATAGCCAAGGCCGAAGGTAAACCACCTTCCATAGGAACACCCCTATACTATAGGGGGAGGAAGGTAGGTGTTGTGGTGGATATTATAGGACCTGTAGGATCTCCCTATCTCGTAATAAAAGGGGATCAAACCCCCGAATACTACTCCTCAAAGGGGTGATAATATGTCGGAAACTCGTGTATGTCCTGAATGTGGATCTTCCAGGATTAAGTTTGATAGAAAGAGTGGAGAATGGGTGTGTCTAGACTGTGGGTATGTGTTCGATGAGCCAGCGGTGGATATGGGTCCAGAGTGGAGAGCCTTCGATAGTGACCAAATGGAGGAGAGGGCAAGAACTGGAGCGCCTCTAAAGGAAACAAAGATAAGAAAGGGTCTTACTACAGTAATAGATACTCATAATAGGGATATGAGAGGATCAGCATTCTCTCCAACCACTAAAGCTCAAATGTACAGGATAAGAAAATGGCACAAGAGAACAACAGTGTCCACTTCTATGGAAAGAAATCTAGCAGTAGCTCTGAATGAGATAAGGAAGATAGGATCATATCTGAACCTGCCCGAGGGTATTTTAGAGGAAGCAGCAGCTCTATATAGGAAGGCCGTTGAAAAAGGTCTTATAAGAGGAAGACTGATAGAAGCTGTTGTGGCGGCTGTGATATACGCTATATGCAGAATATACGGCATTCCAAGAACGCTAGATGAGATTGCAGAGGCTTCTGGGCTACCTAAGAAGGATATAGGAAGAACATACAGATTTTTAGTAAACGAGCTGGATCTGAAGGTGCCTCTAACAAACCCTATCTACTATGTACCTAAGTTTGCTAGCGCACTGGGACTATCTGGGGAGGTTCAGGAAGAGGCGATTAGAATACTTCAGAAGGCTATAGAGAAGGGCTTGTTATCTGGAAGAGGACCTACAGGTGTGGCAGCAGCAGCAGTATACATAGCAGCCCTTATGAAAGGGGAAAGAAGAACTCAGAAGGAAGTTGCAGAGGTGGCCGGCGTAACCGAGGTAACTATAAGAAACAGGTACAGAGAGCTAAAGAAGGAGCTAAACCTTCCTGTCAACGCCTAAACCTTTTCAGACCCCTTATTTTTATTCCAAGTTCCCATAATCTTTTGAGGAAATTAAAGAACCTTGTTCTCTGCTCTCTAGGAAACAATAATCCAAAACTTTCAGGTTTAAACCTTATAAGTATGTCTCCTATTACAACTATATGATCATCTCCATAGTAGAGCCTTCTCTTCATGGTCTCAAGCTCGAAACGTCTTATATTGTGATGAAGCTCATTATTGCCTACCTTTACGTGAATGTGAGCCCCCCTTATCCCTTTTACTCCCTTATGAAGCCTTAACTCCATAGTTGCTTGTCCATCAGAGAAAATAAGACGCCTGTATTTACCTTCTGATAACTCTTCCCTCTTTGTAAGTATGTATTTCTTTCCCCCAACCTCAAGTTCTACTGTCACAAAGATATTTAGCGCCGTACTTATAAATACCTTTCATACCAAATGAAAGGCCCCTCTCTTTTGTAGGGGGTAAAACCAAAGGATGTATATAGGGTATTTGCAGCTTCATTGGTTTCTAGAGTCATGAGGTATATCCTCCTTGCGCCGAACTGCCTAGCTATACTAAGCAGAAATTCCATAAGGATCTTTCCATACCCTTTTCCTCTTTTATCTCTCCTTACAGCTATACCTTCAAGCTTAATCTCGTTCCTATCTACTGTAAAGTCTAAAAAACCTATAACACCGTCCTCTATAAGGACAAAAACATTACCCTCCCTCAGTCGCCGAGCAAAAAACATATAAGGGTCCTTTATATAGGGAAAACTCTCCTCTCCAATCTCTATTATATCCATTAAATCTCTACCTTCTGCTCTTCTCACGTACGTACTCTTCAATTTCCTCCTCCCCCACTGCAGAACCCCCATACTTTAAGGCAAAAAGGGCTGCCTTAAGTGCAATATCCTTTCTTGGAAAAGCATCGAAATAACCCTTTTCATATGCATAAGAAACAATGTCTACACTTCTAACAACGAACAAGTCCCCTATAATACCCTTTACCTCATCTAGGGCTTTTCTGTTTATCTTTACCCATGCATGTATCTTCCTAGATAATCTATTTCTTAGCTGTTCAGGATCCTCTATCACTAGCCTGAGAGTTCTCTCATCCATAAGAAGTAGCTTATCATATCTCAAGGAAAGGACTGCAGAATCCACCTCTGCAGGTTGTACAATGGTGAGAGGACCCCTATGAGAATAGAAGATGTTGTTTATAAGATGTAACAATTCTTCGGAGAGGGATCTTTCCGAGGCAGACAGACTATCCACTCGAGGATTTAATCTCTCTATGCGTAGTGCGCTCCACATGTATCTTCTCTTCCGTATAGGATACGAGTATACCTCCTCATACACAGAAGGAGTTACCACCACCTCCTTTTTGAGAAACGAGAATACGTCTAGTAAACAAACAGTGGAAAGACTTATAAGTGGTCCTGAGTCAGATACTATCCTCTCCATAGACGCTTCAACCCCTCCACACGTTTTCTTATATCTATAGAGTACTCTTCCTCGTCGTGGATCTTTGTTTCACCTATATAATCTGCCAAATCATGGATATCAGCCCCCGTAAGGTTTGCGGAAGCTCTCAAAGACAATCCCATACCGTACGCTTCAGCTGCCATTTTTAGCCTTGCCTTGTCAAGAGTAGATCTTACAAAATTTCCCATCTCTTCATCAAGAGAGGATATAATAGCTGTTATCTTCTCAGGAGAATAGTCTCTTTCTATAGCATCTATTAATGCCCGTTTGTACTCATGCCATCTTCTATCATTTACTATGTGTACCTTTGAGAGAATCTTTGAGAGGGCATATGATATAACAGCTTCTGAAGCTTTCTCTCTGTTATACTCCTCTGCAGCTTCAATAATAAGCTCCTTTGCTATTTCTCTAAGCATTCTTGGGTCTTCTTTTTTGAGGGCGGCTGCGGCCCGCTTCACGCAGTAGATTAGATAAAACTCCTATAAATATGTTTATCTCCTTTTGCGTAAGAATTCCTCTTCTAACAGATGTTTTTAACGCTCTTACAACCTCTTCTCTATCTTTCCATCTTCCTAGTAGAGAAACCTCATCGATAAGTTTATCCAACACTTTCCATTGATCTGTTCTAGGTACAAACCTCCTTCTTATATAGTGGTGATGTCTAAAGATGGTGTAGAATAGGATGGCTGCAGCGTGAGAAATATTCAAAGACGAGTACTCCTCGCTGGTTGGAATAGTCACCACAACATTGCATTTCTCTAACTCATGATTGTGCAGTCCGCTCGGCTCCCTACCAAACAAAATGGCTACTCTTCTATGAGATGGGAGTATCTCTGATAGCTTTTCAGGAGATATAGGGGTTCTGGAAACTCTTTTCTCATGATAGTTGCCGGTAGTTCCAACTACAAGTTCCATATCCGCTATGGCTTCGTCAAGGGAGTTCACCAGTTTTGCACCCTCTAGAATATCTCTTCCGTGCATTGCACGGGATATGGCTTCCTCTGAGAGATGATACTCTAAGGGATTTACAAGATAAAGCTCCTTAAGTCCAAAATTTTTCATGAGTCGGGCTATACTACCTATGTTGCCAGCGTAGTGGGGTTCTACAAGCACAACACGAAGCATATTTATTGTGTAGAGAGAAAAATTAATTAGATGGACCCGATGGTAGTTGCGTACATACTTGGTGGAAATGGCTACTCTCTTACACTTTATTGTCCAGATCCGGTAACTGTCTACTATTCTCCCGACTTAAATATAATACTGGGTGAAAATCTGAACGAACAGGTAATATACACTCTTCTGGTGTATATGAAACTAAAGGAAGTAGGTAAATCTCTATCTTTCCCCTCAAGAACAACTATAGCATCTCTAATATCCCTGCGCGCGACGCTGTCAGATGTAAAAGGCTCGGAACAGTTGAGAATCTGGCTGAACAGATTAATAGAAAAACTTGAGAGTGTTTCATCGTTTTTGGAGAAATTTGCAAGACATCCAGAGTGTAATTTTGTAGATATTGACTATTCTGAAGAGTTAAACAATGTTTATAGGGAGATGATAAATCTGCTACCAAATGCACCCTATGACAGAGGAGACGCGGAGATACTTTACTATACGGGCATTTCTGACCTAAAGAAGCTAAAGGAGGTATTTGACATTGATCCCACTCCCTATTATGGTAACTATCTACGCTCTATGGAAAGATATGAAGAGCTTTTAAACATGAAAAGAGAGATGGAAGGCAAGATTCAGATAAACGGTAAGCAGTTTGAAAATATTCATGAGGCGGTCAGTTTTCTTTTATCGTCTGGCTACCTAAGCAGGGACTTAGAACAGTTATACAATACCTTTGTATCTTATCTTGAAGCAGGAAGATTGGAGGATGCGTACAACACATTTAATCAGCTGAAGAGCAAGCTAAGGCTCCCAAAAGAGGAAAAAGAAGAAGACTTTACAAAGAGTGCCTCTCTAATACTTTTAATTATCTTGGCAGTATTATTTATTTGGCTCAAGTATAGGAAGCGTGGGAAGGATGAGGAGGGCTATATTTTTACTGTGGGTGGTGATGATCTCTTTAGCTAACGGAGCTATTCTATTGGGAGGAGAGTGCCCCTCCCCGGTGTATGCAAAGGAGGTGGTAAGCTGCACATTCTATGCTACATCTACCAAGGAGAAAACAACTTTAGATCTGGTTTTTCACTCCGGGAAAGGGATTTTTAATGTCCTAAATACGGAGGGAAGTGTGAGTGTGTCCCCATTTAGAACAGAAGCCATAGAGGTAAATATATGGGCTCTCTCTACAGGAAAGGATGGTATAATAATGGACATCCCTTCCGAGAACAAGGGATATATAGTAGGTGTAGAAGCTATAACACCACCTGTTACAATCTTTGTAGACACTCCCACCCTAAACCCTGGCGAAACGGGAACTATAAGTGTTAGATTGAGGGGAAAGGGAGAAAATATTAGAGTGTGGTTAGAGGTACCGCCCACCTTTTCCACATCTGGAGAGGAGTATATTTCTTCCCTTGAGGGAGAAGCCCTCTTTCAGTTCAAGGTTACGCCTTCTCCATACGCCTTTGGAATATATGAAGGTAGTGTATTTGTAGAATTTGAAGATGAGAAAGGGGTACATCTTCTTATGGAGAGATTTAAGATGCAAACAACCATACCCCTGTGGATATGGGGAGCGATTGTTGTAATTATACTACTCATTATATTCTACCTGTATAGAAGGAGCAAGAAGGGTGGGGCTAGCGAAACTCAATGATATCACCGTCTTTTAATATGTAATCCTTTGGTATATCTCTATATACCCCCTCTGTCCATATACGAGCTCTATTAAATGATTTAACACCTATACGTTTTGCTAAATCCTCTGGAGTGCTACCTTCTCTCATGATTACCGCCTCCTTTGATATTTCTCCTCTTGGTGGTTTGGTGAATACCCGTATGATGCCCATGGACTTAAATAAGTCTCTAAGGGTCTCCCTCCCACGGAACTTTATCCCTCCATCCCATTCCCCGTTTACTAGAATAGTATATTTCATGAAGGTAGCACCCTCCTCTAGTGCTAGAGATAGATCCGTTGGTGTTATGGGTCCATAGGGTACTATAACTGCGTTGTATACACCATGTTGCTGAAGCACTTCAAGAAAATCCTCTCTATCTCCTCTAAGAAGATGTTCTGATAGAAACCTTATCCCTCCACTGTACTGTTTTTCTACCTTCACCGGGGGGCGATCTCTGTTTAGATACACACCCTCCTCTTCCAATACGTTTAATAGTTCCTTTACTTGATACTCCGGAGAATCGTCATTAACTACGAGAATTAAATGATCAGCTGCTCTTATAGAGGGAAGTATCATAGAATACAGTCTAGAATCATCCCTAGACATGTAGGAGGGCAGTTCTACCATCTGGATCCTACCACCCTTCCATTCCACCATTACAGGGGTTGGGACAGAGGTTTCATAGGGTATGGATGTGGATTTTATGGGAACGCCGGAGAGTACAGAAAGTATATAAGACTTCCCCACATTAGGAAACCCCCAAACTGCAGCTTGAAATCCCTGTTTTGGGACGAGATAACTTCTTCCGGAAGATACTCTTCTTTTTGTGCTAATCTCCTTTCTTAGCTCTGCCATCTTCCTCAATAACTGCTTCCTCATATTTTCTGTTCCCTTATGCTTTGGCAAATATCTAAGAGCTTCTTCTAAATACTTCAGCTTCTCTTGCGGTGTTCTGGCAGAGGAGTACTTGTCCATTGCCTTGTTGAACTCAGGAGGTGCATTCATGGGCATGCTCTCAGCTCCCAAACCCTAAGGTTCCATGTGTAGTCCCTTATATACCTAGTGGGTGCAGGAATATCCATATTTCTTTCTGTAACAAGTAGCACCCTACCCCCCTCCTTTAGATGATAGAAAACCTCCCCCATAAACCTCTCGATAATATTACCCCTGTCCCACCACAAAACTCCGTCTCTGGTATCCAGGTATGGAGGATTAAATAAAATAACATCAAATTTGTCATTGATGTTTTCAAACAAATCCGATCTAACAACCCTAATATCTACTCCATTTAGCTTTGCATTAAATGCAGCATTTCTTACAGCCTTTTCATCTATATCAGCGGCAGTGACGTTTGCTCCTCTTAAAGCTGCAAGCACTGCAAGGTATCCACTGCCCGTGCCCATATCTAAAACATCTTTACCCCTTAGAGAAATCCTCTCAAGGAAGGATGCAAGCAGATAGGTGTCCTCAGAGGGCGGATACACCCCCTTGAACACCTCAATCTTCAATATGTTTCACCTCAATATGCTCCCCTTTCCTGAGAGCGGCCTCTATCCTTCTGCCCTCCTCACTATCTCTGGAAAACTTTACATTGCCCTTGTTGTCTGTGGGGCCGGCATAAATAAGTTCCCCACCTACATAAATTTCCACATATCCTTCTTTCCCAGTCTTCACCACCACTTTCTTCTTTCTTATAGATACAGATGGTATAGACGATTCCTTTACCTCAACAGGCATGCCCAATTCCTTCTCTATCTCTCCTATTCTCTTCCCCCTCTTTCCTATTACATGAGCAACGTCAGAGGGGGAGACATACAGGATTACTTTCCCGCCCTTCACCTCAACCTTAAAGGGAACGGTAAGTAACCTACTAAGGACCTTCCTTATACCCTCTGTTGCGTATTCTTCAACAGGAGACCTCTCCTCTTCCACAGGAACCACTACAGTCTCTTCTCCATATGTATAGATCTCATATTCCAGCCTGTTAGTAGCAAAGTCTCTGACTTCTACAACGGGACGAGCTAGATCAGCCTCTGTCATACCGGTGGGAACCTTTACTACAAGTTTTAGATTATACACCTTCTCTACTCTACCTCTGTTTATGAAGATAATAGTATCTACCACCTGGGGAATGATACCCAGCTCCAGTCTTCTTACAAACCTTTGCACGGCCTCGATGGGTCTGGACGCATGGGTAACTCCTATCATTCCCACGCCCGCTAATCTCATATCAGCAAAGATCTGAAAGTCTCGTGTTTTTCTTACTTCATCATATATAGTATAATCTGGTCTTACAAGCAACAGGATATCGGCAGTCTTCTCCATATCTCCCTCCAGAGGAGCGTATTGGGTTATGTCGGGAGGAACTTGAAGATCTCTGGGGCTTTCCATGGTTTTTACGATCTTTCCCTTGGACCTGTAAAATTCCGCTAAAGCCTGTGCAAAGGTGGATTTTCCAGCTCCTGGGGGGCCTGCTATTAGAATACCTTCGGCCCTCTTTTCCAATCTATCAATAAGTTTCTTGGATAGTTTGTAATCATCCAACGTAACCTTTGCTACTGGTCTAACAACGGTAATCTCCCATCCATCAGAGAACGGAGGATAAGCAATAGCAACTCTGTACTCTCTCAGCTGAATCACAGTAGCTCCATTGGCTTCTATCTCTATATAGGAATGAGGGTCTCTTTTGGCAAGTTCCACCAGCTCTTTTGCCATGTTCTTTATCTCTTCTCGCTTAAGGGGAGGATGGTCTAGTACTTCAAGTTTGTAGGAACCCGCAACACCCCTCTTTACCATAGGAGGTACGTTTTCCTTCAAATGTAGCGATGAAACATCCTTATCTATAAATTTCTCAAAGGATGGTTCCTTTGGAAGGTCCGACGGAGGGACGTACATTACTGTTAAACCCAGAGCTCTGGCAACTTCTGCCTGTGTGTAGTCAGAGGTGAGAAGAATAGCATCCTCTTCTTCTGCAAGCTTTCTAATTTGGGCATCCACATACACATTTTTTGCCACAGCAATCTGATCCGGCCTAACCTCTTCCCCCTTAAATACTATCTCCACAAACCCCTTTCTCTTTAGTTCCTGCAACTTCTTTAGCTCTTCCAATCCTACGTAACCACTTTCTCTACCCTTAGATGCCTGATACTCAAGTTCACTTATAGTTGATCTGTGGATAATAACGGTAGCTCCTTTCCACTCCCCCCTTGACACTCTCTCTGTGAGGATACCATTTATAACAGCTGAAGTATCGGGCACTATTTTCATCCATCTTAAATGGGAGGGTAGGTTTTATTATCACTTCTTTTCATAGGGTTAGCATGGAGCTGTGGGTGCTAAAGGTGGAAGGAGATGCTGGTAAGCTTCTTTCTTTGGAGGAAATAAAGAGAGCAGGAGCCTCTATAAGGGAAGATTTAGGAGATGGAAAATTTGTAGTATTGTATGCAGATAAAAGCCTTGTAGATAAGCTTGTAGAAGAAGGCTATGTATCTATTCCAGAGAATGAAGAAGAACTGAGGAGACGTATCAAAGAGGAAGAAGAGTCTGCCTCTATGGGGGTGGGTAACCTTGTATGAACTTCTTTACTTCCCCCTTCTAAAGGCTCTTCTAATAATTATAGTGGGATATATAGTAGTAAAAATGCTTGAAAGTGGCGTACTGCGACGAATTTCTGTGCTCGGAAAGGAACAGATAGATATTCTGACAACCCTTGTAAGCGCCACAAAGTATGTACTCTATATTATAATACTTCTTATAGCTCTGTCATCTGTAGGAATAGATGTATGGCCGTTGATTGCATCCCTAGGTATAGGGGGACTAGCTCTGTCCATGGCCATGAAGGATACCGTCACAGACTATATTTCAGGACTCACTATTATCCTTGGAAGAAGTATAAAGAAAGGGGATAAAATCTTTGTAAAGGACAAAGGAGTAGAAGGAGTGGTGGAGGAAGTTGGGTGGAGATATACTGTTTTACGAACGGAGGATGGAAAACTTGTAACAGTTCCTAACAGAGTTATGAGTTCCAGCGTGATAATCTTTGAGAAATGATTTCCTTCACACGCTTGGGGTCGGCCCTTCCTTGGGTTTCTTTCATTACAATACCCACAAGTCTATTTATGGCCTCTTTTTTACCTGAAAGGATATCTCTTACGATCCTCTCTTCCCTTCTCAGCACATCATCAATAATCATTTCCACATCCTCCCTTAGGGTGTATTTCTTTATTTCTTGCTCAACATCGATGTTTTCGTCTAACAGTCTTCTAAGTAGCTCAATGGCAGCAGGTTTAGATATTTCTTCCCTAAACCAAGCAATGGCTATACGTGTAATGCTGCTTTCCTTCTCTCTTACATCTTTAAAGTCTAACCCTCTATAATTTAACTCCCCTCTGAGCCTGTCAGCTACAAACGTGGCGGCAAACCGCGGATTAGTCTTCTCAACCAATCGCTCAAAGTATTCTCCCAACTCTTTGTCAAGAATGAGGGTATGAGCATCAGATTTATCCAATCCATATTCTTTCATAAGCCTTTCTTCTCTTTGCCAAGGAAGTTCCGGTATAGTGATGGGGTTGTTCTCAATGAAGGAAGTTATATCTACAGGAGGGATATCGGGATCTGGCATGTATCTATAGTCCTCTTCCGTTTCCTTCTCTCTTAGAGATATAGTAATACCCCTAGCCTCATCCCAGTGTCGAGTTTCCCTCTCTACCTTTTTGCCCATCTCGAGCAACCTCTTCTGGCGGGCTATCTCAAACTGAAGAGCCCTTCTAACACCCTCTATAGAGTTAATATTCTTTATTTCTACTCTTTCGCCACCCTCAAGGGAGATATTCGCGTCCACTCGAAACACAACAGAAGGATTGAGTATCACATCAAGGTAGTTTAGCAATAGGTGTAACTCCTTTAGAAACGCTTCAGCCTCCTCAATGGAGGACATATCAGGTTCTGTAACGATTTCTATAAGAGGGACTCCACTCCTGTTAAAGTCGACGATTCCTTCTCTTGGTTCATACCTTCCAGGGTCTTCTTCTATGTGTATTTCTTTAATTCTAACTCTTCCCAGTCTTCCGTTCCTTCCAAGGGGGGTGGAAGTTCTCTGGTATCCGGATGGAAGATCTGGATAAAAGTAGTGCTTTCGTAGAAAGACGAGGCTCTTGCTAATATCCATACCTAAGCTTTTGGCTACCTTCAAAGCCATAGAAATCGCTTCCTTGTTTACGGGGTATGGTTTTGACCCTGGTAACCCAGTACAAACAGGACATGTGTTTCTGTTGGGTTCTACTTCCCAATAACGGGTGCTACACTCGCAAAACAACTTTGATTTAGTTCTTAGCTGTACATGTATCTCGAACCCTATTTTCATAGGCCTACCTCCCTTGTAAACGCTAACAGCTTGTCATCTTCAAACCACCTTCCCATGATCTGCATCCCAATGGGGAGGTTCCCTTCTCTATCCCATGGAACATTCAGGGCAGGGATTCCCACGAGATTTGCCAGCACGGTAAGAGCATCGGAAGCGTACATCTTTACGGGATCGTTTATCCTTTCCCCTAATTTAAAGGGTAGAAAGGGGACGGTAGGAGAGAGGAGAAAATCCACCTCTTTGAACACCTTTTTCATGCTGCATGTTAGCTGTTCTCTCAATCTTAGGGCCTTCTCGTGAAAACTCTTCTCGTACTTCTCCATAGAAAGGTAAGTACCCAGTATAATGCGTCTCTTTACCTCCTTTCCAAGATGCCTGCCCCTTGTATTTGCCACCACATTATAGAGACTGTCTCCATCTTCTCTTTCTCCGAACACAAGCCCATTGTATCTTTGCATTGCGGACGCAAACTCTGGATACACAATAAGGTAATAGAGTGGCCATATTTTATGTATGGGCGGTAGTTTTACCTCTACAATATCAACATGTGAGGATATCTCATCAACGAATCTGTTATACGCTCGCTCTATGGGTTCATCAACTCCTATAAGGAACTCTTCGCTCCATCCTACTCTAATACCATCTATTTTCATATTGTTTGCTGTTTCTCTAAAGTTTAACCGGCGTTTAACGCCTGCATCCCTTCCATCAGGTCCGTTTATAACATCCATGATAGCTATCAGCGTATCTACATCCTTAGCAAAAGGTCCTATGGTATCCAAGCTCATGGCAAGATCTACCAGCCCGTATCTTGAAACAAGATTATATGTAGGTTTAAATCCGTATATGCCCGTAAAGGAGGCCGGATTTCTTATGGATCCTCCTGTATCACTTCCAAGGGAGGCATCTACCATATCGGCTGCTACAGCCACAGCTGACCCTGATGATGACCCCCCTGGCACCCTTTCTAGGTCGTGTGGGTTTCTTGTGGGTCCAAAGTAGGAG
>WANZ01000017.1 GCA_015521515.1 Candidatus Iainarchaeum sp. | reverse complement strand
CTGTAAGGCTCGAAAGTGTTTTATATAAATTGCTGCCCCATCTATTTAGCAATCGGGAGGAGTTGATAGCCTTGAAGACCGTGGTAGAAAAGGCTGTCAAGAAGGCGAGAAAGGCGGCAGAAACCAAGAAAAATGTGGTAGATGAAGAGCTTGAAAAATACATAGGGAGCGCCCAGCCCGTTATAAAGGTTGTAGGGGCTGGAGGTGCAGGCAATAACACCATAAACAGATTACATGAGATGGGTGTATTTGGTGCAGAACTCATTGCTGTAAATACAGACGCTCAACACCTTCTTCACACCAAGGCAGATAAGAAGGTTCTCATAGGGAAGAAAACCACAAGGGGGCTGGGAGCTGGAAGCAATCCCTCCCTTGGGGAGCAGGCTGCAAGAGAAGATGCAGAGGATATAAGAAAGGCTATAGAGGGGGCTGATCTGGTATTTGTAACCGCTGGTTTGGGAGGAGGTACAGGTAGCGGGGCAGCCCCTGTTATTGCAGAGATTGCAAAGGACCTTGGTGCCCTCACAGTTGCCATAGTAACACTCCCCTTCACGGCAGAGGGCAGAATAAGGCTTGAAAATGCCATAAAGTCACTTTCCAAGCTTATGAAAGAAGTAGATACCATTATTATCATCCCCAATGACAAATTGTTAGAAGTTGCACCAGATTTGCCTCTAAATGCAGCCTTCAAGGTTGCAGATGAGATACTGGCAAACGCCATAAAGGGTATTACTGAAACTATCACAAAGGTAGGTATAGTAAACCTTGATTTTGCGGACTTTAGAACTGTGCTGGAGAAAGGAGGCCCTGCTGTGATAGGAATAGGCGAATCTTCCCTTGATGGCACCCCTGAGGAAAGGGCCCTTGAGGCGGTAGAAAATGCCCTTACATCTCCGCTTCTTGATGTAGACATATCTGAAGCAAACAAGGCAATCGTAAATGTTATAGGCGGTACAGATCTTAGCATAAAGGAGGCCGAAATGATAGCAGAGGCGGTATCAAGCAAAATAAATCCAGATGCCCATCTTATATGGGGTGCCATGATAGACGAGAATTATCCCAAGAACCAGATATCCGTCATTGTGGTCATCGCAGGCGGTAAGATACCCTTCCTTGAGGAACTTAAAGATATAGCCCAGAATAAACTTAGCCTTGACATAGAATTTGTGGAGTGAGGCCAAATGTCCCTACAGGAGTATATTAGGATACTGAAGCTTGCCAAAAAACCCACAAGGGAGGAGTTTCTACAGATGCTAAAGATAACAGGGTTAGGCTTCATAGCACTTGGAATACTAGGTTACATCTTCCAGCTCATTGCGTACTTCATATTCATAGGTGGATAGCATGATATGGGGTGTGAGAACCACCGCAAGACAGGAGGAGTTTGTAGCAGAACTGTTGGCAGAGAAAGGGAAGAAGACAGGGGAAATATATGCAGTACTGGTTCCGCCCAGCCAAAAAGGTATAATAAAGGGATACATACTGGTAGAGGCGGACAACGAGATATCCCTCAGAAGGCTCATAAAGGGTACCCCCCACGCAAAGGGGCTGGTTCCCGGGGCTATAGATGTAAAGGAGGTAGAAGGACTCCTCAGACAGGAGCCCCTCATGAAGGAGCTAAAGGTAGGTCAGATCGTAAAAATTGTGGCTGGTCCCCTTAAGGGTGTAAAGGCAAAGATACTTAGGGTGGACCCTCAAAAGGAGGAGGTAACGGTAGAACCCCTTGAAGCCACTATAAAGATACCCGTAACCATAGAGGCGGCAAATGTGATAGTGGAGGGTGAGTAGTATGGAGGTGAAGCTTCTCATAGAGGGAGGTAAGGCCACTCCGGGTCCCCCCATAGGACCCACCCTTAGCCCCCTGGGGCTGCCCGTAGGTAAGGTGGTAGCAGACATCAACAAGGCAACTTCAAAGTACGCAGGCATGAAGGTGCCCGTCATCATAAAGGTAAACCCTACTACAAAGGAGTATACCATAGAGGTAGGCTCCCCACCAGTTTCGGCCCTTATAAAGAAGGAACTAAGGATAGAGAAGGGCGCTCACTCCCCCGGAAGCGAATGGGTAGGCAGTATTTCCCTTGAGAAGGTGGTAGACATAGCAAAACAAAAGATGGACCAAATGAATGCTGCATCCCTCGAGGCGGCGGTAAAAGAAGTGCTTGGAACGTGCGTATCTATGGGTGTAAAGGTGGATGAAAAGGATCCTAAGGAGGTAATAAGGGCCCTTGAGAAAGGAGAGCTAACATTAAAATAACTTTCCCTTTCCACCATCTTAACCCCGTAGCACCGCCAGGGGCGGGAGGGGCAGCACATGAAGATAGATGAAAACCAGCTTAGGAATGCCATAGAGAAGGCCATATCAAATGCAAAGAAGAGGAATTTTTTGGAGAGTGTAGATATCACCATTAACTTCCGTAATATAGATTTCAAAAAACCAGAAAATAGAATAGAGGTCGAGGTCATTCTTCCAAAGGGCAGAGGCAAACCTGTAAAAATTGCTGCCATAGTGGACAAAGCTCTTGCCGCAGAGCTAAAGAAAGAAAATATCGTGGATAAAATTATTACAAAGGATGAGCTCCAGTCACTTGATAAGAAAGCTGTGAAGAAGCTTGCAAAGGAATTTGATTACTTCATAGCAGAACCCTCTCTTATGCCACTGGTAGGTAAGATCATGGGTCCCGTACTTGGACCAAGGAAGAAGATGCCCAAGGTGATAGCACCTCCAAACATACGAACAGTTAAAACCCTTGTGGAAAACCTTAGGAGAACAGTCATACTGACCAACAAAAAGGGCAAACCACTCCCCACCGTCCACGCTCCCATAGGAACAAGGGAGATGGAGGTTGAGGAGCTAACAGAAAATGCCATGGCAGTGATAAGAGGAGTACTTTCAAAGATAAATGAACAAAACATAGGATCTGTGTATGTGAAAACAACCATGGGGCCGGCGGTGAGAGTGGCATGAGAAGGAGCATAGAGATAAAACAAAGACAGGTTGAAGAGCTAAAGGGCATGCTAAAGAAATATAGAACGGTCATGGTAGCTAACATAGAGGGAGTTCCAGCTAGTATGATGCAAGAGCTTAGAAAGAAACTGAAGGGAAAGGCTATAATAAAGGTATACAAAAACACTGTAATCGTAAGAGCTCTTGAGGGGACTCCACTGCCCCAATTTGTGGAAGGGCATCCATCCGCAGTTATTTTATCAGATGAGGATCCTGTAGTACTGTTCAGGGAGATCACGTCTCTGAGAGATGTGGCACCGCTTAGACCGAACAAACCATCTCCTGTAGACGTTACACTACAAAAAGGGCCCGTACCCGTTCCTGTAACCATGCTCTCAGAGGTAAAAGCTGCTGGAATACCCGTAAGATCTGTGAAAGGCTCCGTAGAGGTAGAAAAAGATATAACTGTTATAAAGAAAGGGGATATCGTAGACGAAAAGCTTGCAAAGGTACTAGAGATTATGGGAGTGAAGCCAGTAGTTATATATCTCAGGGTATTGGCTGCCTACGCTGATGGACTGCTCTATAGAGAAGATGTGTTAGGCATTACAGAGGAAGATGTACTAAACTGGATAAAGGAAGCATCTGCTCATGCATTTAACCTATCCTACAATGCAGGGTACCCCACAAAACTTACAGTACCTCTCATGCTCTCTGATGCCCACAGAAAGGCAGTCAATCTAGCAGTAAACGCAGGAATCCTTACAAAAGAGACGGCACCTCTCATACTCTCTACAGCACACGCAAAGGCCCTATCCCTGGCATCCATCCTCCCCAAGGAGGTAACAGGCGTTGAAATAGCTTCCCCGCCGGTAGAAGAAAAGAAGGGGGAGGAAGAAGGAGGGGAGGAAGAGGAGAAGGAGGAAGAAAAGAAGGAGGAAGAGGCCACTGAAGGTCTTGCCTCTCTCTTTGGCTAGGAGGTGAAAGGATGGAGTATGTGTATGCGGCTCTCCTCCTGCATGCTGCAGGCAAGGAGATAAACGACGAGAACCTGAAAAAGGTAATAGAGGCCGCCGGCATTACGCCCGACGAAGCCCGCATAAGGGCCCTTGTAGAGGCACTCAAGGATGTCAACATCGACGAAGCCATACAGAGCGCTGCAGTTCCTGTAGCAGCTGCAGCTCCAGCAGCTGCAGAAGCACCAAAACAGGAGGAGAAGGCCGAAGAGGAGAAGGAAGAAAAGAAGGAGGAAGAGGCCACTGAAGGTCTTGCCTCTCTCTTTGGTTGATGTTTTTTATTTTTATTAGTTCTTATTTTTGGGATGAGGAGAGAGCATCACATCCCCTCTGAGTTTGTAGGTATACCTACGCTTATAGTGGATTACCTCTCCCTCTGGGGAGAGGAGATGGAGGCGCTCTCTGTGCTACTAGCCACCCTTATTATTGCCGTTATACTTGACAGTCAGAACATACTTTCACACCCATGGGTAGCCATAGTAGTGGCGGTGATAATCGCATTAGAATTTATAGGAGTTATACTCTTAGCACTAAGAAGGAGGGAGTTAGAGCATGCACTTTGGGAGGCTGTTAATGATAGTGCTCATTCCCATGGCACTGGCAGCAACCGCTGATATGTATATTTTTGCAGTAACCCAGGACGGAAAGGGGTTGCCGGCCCGTCTCATAGTGGAGGTTCTGCCCGGTTCTGGCAATGTTTCCCTCACTCTAAACTCCATTGTGGGCCCTGACACCCAGGAGTCTATAAACAATGCTATAAGAGCGGCTGTGAATTTAAGGGGAGAACGGTTTGAGAGCTACGATTACAAGGTTACCATAAAGAGCAATGCGAAAGAATTAAGCGGGCCCTCTGCTGGATTGCCCATCGCTCTTGCGGTATATGCAGCTCTGGGAGGAGAAGATATACCAGATAACATCTCTGCAACAGGCACTATAGATAGATTTGGGTACGTAGGGAAGGTGGGGGGCATATACGAAAAGCTGAAAGCTGCTAGGGAGGTAAACGTAACCCTATTTCTCATCCCCTTTGGAGAGAGATATGTTAGCATTGAAGGAACAAGGGAGGTAGAACCTGGTATTAGGGTGCCAAGTGCAACCACAATAGACATATATGAGGTTGCAAAAGAATGGAACATGGAGGTTTACGAAGTAAAAACCCTTGAAGAGGCGGTGGATATAGTATTTAAGGGTAAAAGACCCGAAGTGAATATTCCGGAGGAGGCAGTAGTACCTGAAATAAATTTCATTCCGGAGGAGGCATCTCCATCCTACAAAGAACCCCTTATCTCCTCTGTGGAGAGCCTCCTTGAAGAACTAAACAGGGCCGTAAACTTTGAGTGCCTCTATGAGGAAAAGGACTCTCAGACAGTAAGGGAGTCTGCAAGGACATACCTTGAAAGAGCTAGATTGGTATTAAACCTGGGCTACATATACACGGCAGGCAACTATGCATTTCTTGGGCTTGTTTCTGTATCCACCCTCAATGAGATCTGCCTCCACCCTTCCATCTTAAACACCTCTTCCCTTGTGTATCAGGAGTACAGAGAGAGACTGGAGGATACCTTAGACTCGCTTAGACAAAGAGCCCAACGTATTACACTAACAAGGGATAACCTTGATGCGCTTGCAGGTGCTAGACAACGCATCATACGCGCAGAGACAGCGCTTACAAACACAGATCTTCGTATGCTAAAAAGTGCAGAGTACTGGCTAAAAACGGCAAAAGTGTTGTTGGACTACGCGGAAAAACACCAGGAGGAACCTCTTGTAGGAGACTATAAGAATCAGGCAAGGCTTGTAATCTCAAACGTAGAAGATATGCTATCCATAAAGGACAATCCCAACGTGAGGGAAAGGGTGGAATGGGCAAAGATGGCATACGAAAGGGGATGGTATGCGGCGGCCCTCATGGAGGCAGCCCTTGCAAAAGGTATTTACATAGCCCAGAACACCAGGGAATCTGTCTTGAGAGATAAAGTGGAAGCCCTTCTTGACAGTGTAGAAGGAAAGGGAGCCTGGTCCGAGGCGTACAAGCTGCACGGATACTACTATTATCAAGCTGCGGGCGCCTATAGGGGTAAGAATAGGGATATGGAGATACAGATGCTGAGAACTGCATTGCAAATGTTGGAGGCTGCTTCAGAGATTGATAGAATGTACAAAATAGGTGGTTCTGTGAAGGTGGTGAAAAAAGAGCTCAACAACGATCTTATGTTTTACTCTGGGGTTGTACTCCTAATATTGGCAATAGTACTGCTTATTGCATCCCTATCCGGAGGTAAAAAGAGGGATAGGAAAGTTGAGGTTCTTCTCAGAGTAAGAAAGGAGCTTGAAAAGGTAAATGACGGTTCGCTAAATTCCGTTATCTCTGCAATAGATAGGAAGATTAGGACCCTCTCGAAGGGACCCTCACCTCGATCAAAGAGCTCCCGTCACGGCCGAGGTAAACACCAATGATCTGGTCTGCCTCCTTTAGTACCACGTCTCTATGAGATACCAAGATGAATTGGGCATTCTTGGAAAGTTTCCTTATGTATTTTGCCATACGCTCTGCATTTACCTTATCCAGCATAAGATCCGGCTCGTCTAATACATAAAAGGGAGACGGCTTGTACATAGCTGTAGCAAAGATAAAGGATAGGGCCACCATGGCCTTCTCCCCTCCAGAGAGGGCATCCATGTTTACAAATGTCTTCCCTTTAGGTGTTGCTTCTATTATCAGTCCTGCCTTATCTATATTTTCCTCTGTAAGTCTTAATCTTGCCTTTCCACCTACCAGTTCATTGTAAACTCTTTCAAATTGTTTAGAAAGTCCTCTGAAGGTGTCCATAAACACCTCTCTCTTTTTCTGTTCTATTTCCTCAATAAGCTTTAGTATTGCCTTTCTTTCCTCCTCCAACTTCTTTATTTTCTCCTTTATCTCATCTACCAGCTTTTTCATCTCTTCGTACTCTTCAATGGCTCGCATATTTATAGGTTCCAGTGAAGACAGTTGTTCTTCCTTCTCCCTTAGAGTATCATCTGGATTTGGTGGAAGAGGTACTACCTCTCCTTCCTGTTCTTCAAAGCTTCTCTCAACCTCCTCCAAACGAGTCCTTATGGATGCGATTCTAGCTTTTACTTCAATAAGTTCCTTTTCGTGCACATTTTTCTCCTCTCTTAGTCTACCAAGCTCCCTTGACAGTTCTCTTATCTCCCCTTCTAATCTATCTCGCTCCTCCAACATATCCTTCAGCTCGTTCTTTGCACTGCTTACCTTATCTTCCAACATCTTTCTCTTCTCTTCAAGGCTAGAAAGCTCCTCTTTTAGCTGCTTAAGGCGTTCCTCTATACGTGCTATAGTAATTTTATTGTCTTCTTTCTTTTTCCTTAACTCTGCAACACTCTCCTCCAAGTAGGAAAGTTTCTGCCTCTTTTCTGTAATAATAGCATCATATTCAGATAGTTCCCTTAATTTTGCCTCATATTCCCTTCTTAATCTACTATATTCTTCAAACAATTCTCCTTCCTCTAGTTTTCTTGCCCTTCTCAGAAGAAGGGCACGCTCCTGCTCTAGATCACTCAGTCTATTTACGATAGATGTAAGCTCCTTCTCCATGCTCTCAAGCCGTTCCTTTAGCTTTGAGAGGTCTTCTTCCTGTGAGGACGACAGCTCTTCCTCTATGTGAGATTTTTCTGCATAGAGTTTTGATATTCTGCTGCTTATATCTTCAAACTCCTTCCTTACCTGCTCAAGCTCCCTTACAATAGATCTTGCCTCCTCCTCTAGCTCTTTCAACCTTATTCTCTTTCTCTCAGACTCAAATACTTTGAGTACTGATTCTCCTTTTACGCTTCCTCCCGTCAACACTCCGGAACGCTCTACAACATCTCCTTCAAGGGTTACCACCCTCACATCCTCTATCCCCTTTGCCCTTTCAAGGGTATCCACTACAATGGTATCTCCAAACACATACCGCATAGCCCTTTCAAGGGTAGGATCATACCTTACAAGATCCAAAGCCCTTCCCAACACACCCTCTCTTTTCGGAACGTCCGCCAGGTGTGGTTTTATCCTGTCAAGGGGAATAAAGGTCGCTCTTCCCATGCCCATTCTCTTTAGATAGTTTATAGCCTCTACAGCATCATTGAATGTTTCTACAACGATGTAGAACAATCTTCTTCCTGCAGCAGCTTCAATGGCCCTCCTGTATTTGGGATCATAGGATATGAGGGACGCCACATACCCTTTTATACCCCTCAGTTCACCCCTTCTTTGAGCCTCAAGTAGTGTCTCCACAAGCTCAAGGGACACTCCCATATTTCTAAGTGCTACACTCATACCCTTTAGCTCCGCCAATTCCTCTCTTATAGACTTTATTTCTTCTTGTAGACGTTGGTATTCAGCATTAAGAGATTTTTCTCTCTCCACAATAGTTCTCTTTTTCTCTTCCAGATCGTTGAGCTCCTTTTCTATGTTTGACTTCTTCTTTCTTAGCTCATCCCATCGCTTCTTCTGCTTTTCTACTACAGATAGCTTGGTATTATACTCACCTACTACCCTTCCATACCCCTCCTTTAGGGATGAATACTTTCCCTTTAGCTCCTCTATGGCCTGCTCAAGCTCTTCCATTCTCATCTTTATGGAACTTGCTTCCGTCTTCTCTTTCTTTATAGCATCCTCTATAGAGCTTAGTCTTGATCTAAGTGCGTTAACTTCCTCTGCCTTCTCCCTCCTCTTGGAGGTAATCTCCTCCAGTTCCTTTCTCAGTCTTAGTATCTCCTCCTCCAGTTCCTGTTCCTTTATTTCCAGGGAGGTTAGCTCTGCGGCCATTTCCTCCTTCTTTCTCTCAAGATCCTCTATTTCCCTAAGCACTCCCTCCACAGCATTTATTATAGAATTTAATTCTCCTTCACCCGAGGATGCATATATTTCCGTTATTTTGTCCGTTAAATCCCTCACCTTTTTCTCTTTTTCGCGTAGTTCCTCTTCTATATTTCTAATTCTTCCTTCTATATCCGTTAGTAGCTCTTCTAACCTTTTCAGCTCCCTCTCCTCTCCATTCAATCTTGAGCGCAGCTCCTCCCTTTGTTTCTTTAAAAGACTCTTTTTGAGGTTGTTTATCTCTTTCTTTAGCTCCATATATCTCAGCGCATCGTTTTTCTCCCTCTCCAGTCTTGATAAAATCTCTTCCCTTTCTCCAAGTAGTATCGAAGCCTCTCTTATACGTTGGGAAACTACATCGAGCTTCTGAAGAGCTTCTTCCTTTTTCTGTTCATAGTCTGAAACACCAGCCATCTCATCTATGATCTGGCGCCTCTCTTGAGGCGTCATCTTTATGAGTCTGGTCACCTCTCCCTGTAACACAAAATTATAACCTCTTTGGCTGATTCCCATAGATGAAAGAAGGGATATAACCTCATTTCTCGTAACCCTTTTCCCATTTATCCTGTAAATAGAGTTTCCTGCTCTATTTATACTTCTGCTAATATTGTATGTCTTCCCTTCATGCTCAATATCGATAGAAACAACCGCCTCTCCATCCTTTGCTTTTATATTTACTAGATCCTTTAGCCTGTTGGCTCTCACTATCCTTAGGCGGCCTTCTCCCAGCACAAAAATAAGTGCATCGATAATATTGGACTTACCACTTCCATTAGGTCCCATTATAGCTGTAAATCCCTCTGATAAAGGTATAGTCGCAGATTTAAAGGATTTGAAGTGCTTGAGGGTAAGCCTCTGGAGACGCGCCACAGAAGATAAAGGGAGGGAGGATTTATTAGGTGTTGGGAGTGGAACCCTTAAAATCTTTCCCCATCCATACCATCATAGCCGATGAAGGAGGTGATGACATGGCAAAATCTTATGTAAGATTTGAGGTTCCTGAGGAGCTTGCAAAGAAGGTGCTGGAAGCTGTAAGTCTGGCAAAGGAGACAGGAAAGGTAAGGGTTGGTACCAACGAAACCACCAAAATGGTGGAGAGAGGGCTGGCAAAGCTTGTAGTAATAGCAGAGGATGTAGATCCTGAGGAGATTGTGATGCATCTCCCCATACTCTGTGAGGAGAAGGATATACCCTATGTGTACGTTCCTTCCAAGAAGGAGCTCGGAAATGCTGCAGGTATAGAGGTATCTGCGGCATCTGTTGCCATTGTAGAACCAGGCAAAGCAGAAGCTCTGGTAAAGGAGATTGCAGATGCTGTGGCATCCCTAAAGAAGGGGTGAGTAGATGGAAGAGGGTACTCCTGCGGAGGTAGTTGAGATATTGGGAAGAACAGGGGTAAGAGGTGAGGTAACCCAGGTAATGGTAAAGCTGCTTGACGGGCCAGAGAAGGGTAGAGTAAAGAGAAGGAACATCTATGGCCCGGTAAGGGTAGGAGATATTGTGATACTCCTCTCAACGAAACACGAAGCGAAGGAGATTACCGCAAGGTGAGAGGTATGAAGTGCAGCTTCTGTGGCTCTCCTATTCCAAGGGGTACTGGAATAATGTTTGTACTAAACGACGGTACTGTACTCTACTTCTGCTCCAGAAAGTGCTACAGAAGCTGGGAAATGGGCAGGAATCCAAGGAAACTTAAGTGGGTGAGAAGGTGAAGGAAGTCATACAACGTACTTTAGTATTTATCAAACCCGATGGGGTAAAGAGAGGGCTCATAGGAGAGATAATCTCGCGCTTTGAAAAGGCTGGGCTAAAGATCGTTGGTATGAAGATGATGAGATTACCCAAAGAGTTTGCAAAGGAGCACTATAGAGATACTCCAAAGTTTAGAGAGAAGATCAAACAAAAGATTAAGGAAAGTTATGAGATGTATGGTCTTACCCCTCCAGAAGATTTGGATGAGGCTGCCTCCAAGCTCATAGATGACTTGAGGGAGTACGTTACAAGCGGCCCCATAGTTGCAATGGTACTGGAGGGTCCGAGAGCTATATACGTTGTCAGAAAACTGGTGGGGGACACTTCACCCGAGGAAGCAGCTCCAGGCACCATAAGGGGAGACTTCTCCATAGATAACTATCCCTTTGCAAACATAGCCCTCAGAAGCATAAGGAATGTTATACATGCAAGCGATGCAGAAAATGCAGAGAGAGAAATAAAGTTATTCTTCAAGGAAGAGGAGCTACACGACTACAAAAGAGCGGACGAGCATATCATGTTTGAGCCTCTATAAACTTAAATCCTTCTTCCCAAGAGGTTAGCGTGCTAAGACAGCCCATAGTAACTGTTTTAGGACATGTGGATCATGGAAAAACAACTCTGTTAGATAGAATAAGGAGAACCTCTGTTCAGAGAAAGGAGGCAGGCGGTATAACGCAACACATTGGAGCATCTGAGGTACCCATAGATGTGATAAAGAGGATAGCAGAACCACTCCTTGAAAAGATCAAAGTGTCCTTCAAGATTCCTGGCCTGCTTTTTATAGACACCCCCGGCCACGAAGCCTTCACCAATCTCAGAAAAAGGGGAGGCAGCATTGCAGATATTGCAGTACTAGTGGTAGACATAAACAAGGGGTTTCAACCCCAAACCTATGAGGCTCTCAACATTCTGAAGACCTACCGTGTTCCCTTCATTGTGGCAGCCAACAAAGTGGATACAATCCCCGGCTGGAATCCCCATGAAGACTCTCCTATCACCCTTTCCCTCAAAAAACAGAGAGAGGATGTGGTAGAAATTCTTGATAGAAAGGTGTATGATATAGTGTCTGCCCTGGCAGCAGAGGGATTTTCCTCCGAAAGGTTTGACAGGGTGAGAGATTTTACTAAAGAGGTGCTCATCATACCCACCTCAGGTGTCACAGGCGAGGGAATCCCCGAGCTACTGCTCTACCTTGTGGGGCTATCCCAAAGGTTCCTAGAGAATAGGTTACACCTCGATGAAAAACTACCTGGAAAGGGTGTTATACTAGAGATAAAGGAAGATGTGGGTATAGGAAAGACGGGAACCGTCATACTTTATCAAGGATCTCTAAAGAGAGGGGATGGTGTAGTATTTCTCACCAAGGAAGGGATAAGGAAAACCTATGTAAAGGCCATCTTTAGACCTAAACCACTAGATGAGATCAGAAGCCCTAGGGATAAGTTTAAGCCCGTTCCTTCAGTGGTTGCTGCAGCAGGTGTAAAGGTGGCTGCCCCGGGCATGGAGGATGCCATCCCCGGATCCCCTTTCTATGTATACTATGAAGGAGTAGAAAAGGACATAGAAAGGGAGATGGAGGAGGTAGAATTCTCATCTGAGAGAGAAGGGGTAATAGTAAAGGCTGACACGTTGGGAACACTGGAGGCAGTGGTAAAACTTTTGAAGGATAGAAATATTCCCATAAGAAAAGCAGAGATAGGTCCTGTTACAAGGAGAGACGTGGTAGAGGCAGATTCGGTAAGAAATAGATACCTCAGGGTGATACTGGCATTCAATGTAGATATTGACAGGAATGCAGAGCTAGAAGCTCTCTCAAAGAATGTGTTCATTCTGTCAGAGAGGGTAATATACAGGCTACTAGAGTTATATGAAGAGTTTGTGGAAAAAGAGCGCGAAAGAGAAAAAAGAGAACTGCTGGAACGGCTTGTCATCCCGGCAAAACTAGAAATCTTACCAGGATATATATTCAGGCGCTCGAATCCTGCTATTGTAGGTGTTAGAATAATAGAAGGTATACTAAAACCAGATACTCCTCTTATGAGGGAAGATGGGAAGGTTGTAGGCAGGGTAAGAAGTATCCAGAGTGAGGGGAGGAGTCTTGATATGGTAAAGGGTGGAGACGAAGTAGCCATATCCATAGAGGGAGCAGTGGTAGGGAGACACATAAAGGAAGGAGATATACTGTATTCAGATGTACCAAAGGAGCATGCAAAGGAAATATTACGCCACCTGGATCTGTTTCCCGCCGGTACAAAAGAACTTCTCAAGGAAATTATGGAGATAAGGAAGGGCCGAGAGTAACTTAAACCTTCTGCTTGGGGATAGTAAACATGAAGCTGGTCATCTCTGATCCCAAAACAGGCAAAGCATTTCAGAGGGAGATTGGGGAAGAGGCATCCATGTTTTATGGGCTAAAGATAGGAGATGAGGTAGATCTTTCCCCCATAGGACTAACAGGATACAAGGCAAAGATAACGGGTGGTACAGACAGGGATGGCTTCCCCATGAGACCAGATGTACATGGAACAGGCAGAAAGAAGGTGCTTCTCTCCGGTGGGCCAGGAGTTAGGCGACTAAAGAAGGGGGAGAGAGTAAGAAAAACGGTGAGAGGAAACACTGTAGCAGAGGATATAGAACAACTAAACCTTGTAATAACAACCCATGGAGAGAAGCCCCTTGAGGAGTTGATAGGCGGTGGAGAAGCCCAAACAGGCTGAGGTAAACATTGGCATGATTGGACATGTAGACCATGGAAAGACCACTCTAACCTATGCTTTAACAGGAAAGTGGACAGACACCCACTCTGAGGAATTGAAGAGGGGGATCTCTATTAGACTGGGCTATGCAGACGCTATCTTTGGAAGGGATCCATCCAAGGATCCTCCCGAGGCCTTCACACCAACATGGAAACCTGGCCTTGAGTTATTGAGGAGGGTATCCTTTGTGGACGCACCAGGCCATGAAACCCTCCTTACAGTAATGCTATCGGGGGCCGCCATATTAAATGGGGCAGTGCTGGTAATTGCTGCAAACGAGCCATGTCCTCAACCACAGACGGAGGAGCACCTACTTGCAATAGATATAAACGGCGTAAAAAACTTGGTTGTAGTGCAAAATAAAGTAGATTTGGTGTCTAAGGAGCAAGCAAAAAAGAATTATGAGGAGATTGTAGACTTTCTATCCTCCTATGGCTATGAAAACGTGCCTGTTATTCCAACATCCGCGCACCATAA
The DNA here is from genome assembly GCA_015521515.1 of Candidatus Iainarchaeum sp. Classification (GTDB taxonomy): domain Archaea; phylum Iainarchaeota; class Iainarchaeia; order JAADDC01; family JAADDC01; genus WANZ01. The sequence goes on along the minus strand of WANZ01000017.1, from coordinate 4,878 downwards.
AGTAAATATCGACGCCCTCGTGTGGGCCATAGAGGAGTATATTCCCACCCCAAAACTAGATGAAAACAAGCCCTTCCGTATGTGGGTGGCTCGCTCCTTTGACGTAAACAAACCAGGCACTCCTCCGGAGAAGATAAAGGGAGCGGTTATAGGAGGGTCTATAGAGAGGGGAAAGGTGAGGGTAGGGGATGAGATAGAGATTAGTCCTGGAATTGAAGGAGAACCTATCATTACTACTGTTGTATCTCTTGCTTCAGAAGATTCTCAGCTGGAGGAGGCAAGACCAGGAGGACTCATAGCCATAGGAACGGAGATCGATCCTTTCTATGGGAAGGCTGACAAACTAAAGGGACAGGTCGTGGGGAAGCCTGGAACGTTACCGGAACCTACCATGGAGTTTACAATAGAATATCATCCCATCGAGAGGAAGGTTCAAAGGGTGGATCATAGCCCATTCAGAGAGGGTGAACTCATGGCTGCTGCCATAGGTACCATGCCTGCGGCTGTCATTGTATCCTCCTACAGGGGAGATGTTCTAGAACTCCGGACGAAGAAACCCGTTGTAGTAGAGGAAGGCATGAAAATAGCCATAAGTAGAAAAATAGGCAACAGATGGAGGCTAACAGGTTACGGGGTGGTAACCTGAAGGTTGTTCTCGATACAAACATGCTAACCGTTCCCTTCCAGTTTAAGGTAGATATTTTAGAGGAGATATGGAGGCTTCTCCCAGAGGCAAAGATATATACAGTTCCCCAAGTAATCAGAGAACTGAGGAAGATGCTAGAGGGCAGTATAAAGGAGAGACTGGCTGCAAAGGTAGGGTTGAAGTTATTAGAAAAAGTGGAGGTACTGGATGTGGACGAATCACTACCAACGGATACCATCCTTCTTAAGCTATCGGAGGAAGGCTACATTATAGCCACCAACGACAGAGAACTTAGGAGACGTATCCGGGAGAGGGGTGGCTCCACCATCTACCTGAGGGAGAGAAACCATTTGGAGATGGACTGAGGCTTTAAATGATTTCCCCTAACCTACCTCTTAGGGTGAGAACATGGATCTTCTAAGGGATTTGCCGCCCGGCAAAAACCCCCCGGAAGATATATATGTGGTGGTGGAGATCCCTCAGGACAGTAGTGTAAAGTATGAGCATGAAAAGGGTGTAATATTTGTGGATAGATTCCTCTACACCGCTATGAAGTACCCTGCAAACTATGGTTTCATTCCAAGAACCAAGGCAGAGGATGGAGACCCTGTAGATGTGCTCGTCATCTCTAGGGAGCCGGTATATCCTGGAACAGTTATAAGGGCCAGACCAATAGGTGTGCTCATCATGGAGGATGAGGAGGGGATGGATGAAAAGATTCTCGCGATACCCACAAGTAAACTGGATCCCTATTGGGATGAGGTGAAGGATATTTCCGATTGTTCAGAGGCATTTCTAAACAGGGTGAAGCACTTCTTCGAAAGGTACAAAGAGTTAGAGCCTGGAAAGTGGGTAAAAGTAAAAGAATTCAAGGGAAAGGAAGAGGCCCTAAATATTATTTCATCGGCCATTGAAAGGTTTGAGAAGGAGGGGTAATGAATGTTTTACCTCTATACCGTGAGGGACTCCGTGGCTATTCCGCCTTCCTCCCTTGGGGAGGACATAAAGGAAGCAGCCCTCCAAGAGTTAAAGAAGGAGTATGAGGGTTTGGTAGATGAGGATATGGGTGTGATTGTTTCCATTGTGAATGTAAGGGAGACGGGGGATGCCATGGTAATACCTGGAGATCCCAACGTCTATGTGGATGCCACCTTCGAGGTACTAACCTACAAACCCCTCCTTCAGGAGGTGGTAGATGGGTACGTTGTGGATGTGGCAGAGTTCGGTCTCTTCGTAAGGATTGGGCCCATGGATGGGCTTGTACACATGTCCCAGATTATGGATGACTTCGTAAGGTACGATCCTTCCATACCTGCCTTTATAGGCAAGGAAAGCAATCGCTCAGTAGGCATGAAGGACAAGGTAAGGGCAAGGATCGTCACCGTTTCACTAAAAGATACCGTCACAGATTCCAAGATCGGTCTCACTATGAGACAACCAGGATTAGGAAAGTGGGAATGGTTGGAGGGTGAGGAAGATGGAGAAGCTTAAAGCGTGCAGAAATTGCAAAGCTCTTGTGGAGATGGATGTAAAGAAGTGTCCTGTGTGTGGTTCCGAGAACTTCACCAAGTTCTGGAGGGGCATGCTCATAGTAGTAGATCCTGAAAAGTCCGAGATGGCAAAATTGATGAACATTAAATATCCTGGAAAGTATGCAGTTGCCATAGCGAGGTGATAACATGGATATAAACATAGAGGAAAGAAGGGAGAATCCCCTGCTAAACAGGGAGGAGATAACGGTTAGTATAAGGGTAGAATCTACTCCCACCAGAAAGGATGTAAAGAATGGGGTAGCTGCAAAGCTTGGTGTGGATCCTTCCCTTGTGATTGTAAGGAAAATAGAGGGATCTGCAGGCTCCCATGTGTTTAGGGCAGTGGTTCACGTTTACAAGGATAAGGATTCCTTATCTATAGAGCCAGAATATATAAGAAAGAGGAATGAGGTGACAGAGGATGAAGCACGCTCCGAGCAAGAAGTGGAAGCTGTACAAAGTTGAAGGAGATAAGATAAAAAGGGAGAGACCCTTCTGCCCTAAGTGCGGGCCAGGTGTGTTTATGGCTGATAGAGGAGAATACTATTACTGTGGTAGGTGTGGGTACACGGTGAAGAAGGAATGAAAACACTGGGCATTGAGTCTACTGCCCACACCTTCGGAGTGGGAGTAGTGGATGAGAGGGGACGTATTCTTTTTGATGAGAGGGTTGTGCTCCGACCCCCAGAGGGGATGGGTATCCTACCACGGGAAGCTGCAGATCTATTCTCGAGAGAGGGATGGAAACCGCTATTGAAGGCGGTAAATATGGGAGTAGATGGCGTTGCGTTTTCTATAGGTCCAGGTCTTGGCCCCTCACTCAGGACGGGAGCTGTGGCGGCAAGATATATTGCATCCTCCCTTAACGTTCCTCTCATCGGAGTAAACCACAGCCTTTCCCATATAGAGATAGGAAAGCTTCTCACAGGGGCAGAAGATCCGGTAGTTGTATACACCTCAGGGGCGAATACACAGATCATTGCCCATGAGGGAGGCAAGTACAGGATCTTTGGAGAAACGCTAGATATGGGAATAGGCAACATGCTTGACACCTTTGCAAGGAGATTAGGTCTCTCCATGCCGGGACCTCCCAAACTACTTGAGCTTGCCCAACATGCAAAACAATACATTCCTCTTCCCTACACCGTAAAGGGAAGTGACCTGACATTTTCTGGGTTACTTACCGCGGCTGAAAGGGCATTGGAGAAGTACCCGAAGGAGGATGTGGCATTCTCCCTCCTTGAAACCGCCTTTGCCATGGTGGTTGAGGTGGCAGAGAGGGCCCTTGCCCACACGGAAAAAGATGAAGTGCTACTTGTAGGGGGAGTAGCAGCCAGCCCAAGATTCCAAGAGATGATGAAAACCATGGCGGAGGAAAGAGGAGCAAAGGTGCACATCGTGCCCCAGAAATATGCAGTGGATAACGGGGTAATGATTGCATGGACAGGGTATCTTTACCTATCCCACGGATATAAAACCCCAATAAACACCCCCATAAACCCTTACTTTAGGATAGATCAAGCAGAAACTCCATGGTTAGATGCGGGGGGCGGGATTTGAACCCGCGCAGGGACTAACCCAGCGGATCTTAAGTCCGCCCCCTTTGACCGGGCTCGGGCACCCCCGCGCAGTAAGAAAAGTATATGTGAGCATTTAAAGGAGCAGTGTGTTATATATAAATGGGAGAGGTTACTTTTCAGCTACGGGGGGACTTTATGGATGAAGCATTAGAAAGGCTGGAGGAGCTTCTAAGAAAGGTTAAACAAGGAGAGATGCCCCTCGAGAAGGCTCTTAGGTCTCTTAACATATGGATTTACAAAAGATTATACCTAGACATAGATCAGAAACATCATAGGGAAGCTCTAATAAGGGCACTAAACGAAATGGATCCTTCTAAATATGAAGTAGGTCACTTTTGGGGCATAATAAAGAAACTTGTGCTAAAGGGTTACCTACAGGAGGTTAAACACTTCATAGAGGAGGGTTTACACAAATTTACACCTACAAGGGTGGGGATATTACTCATTAAAGAGATGAACCTACATAGAAATCTATCAGACCCAGAGAGGAGGAAATTTCTTGCCTCGCTGTTATTAAAGTTCAGAAAAGACAGGTATAGATCCCGTCTTTTCTGGTCTTTGCTAGAAGAACTAGCAAAATACGAAGATCAAAAGGATAATGTCATCAAGATGGCTAAGGAGGGGCTTCCTTATGTAACATTCACGCCGGATTTGGTAAGTATTACAGCCAGACTGTCCCGCTTCGACTATTTGAGGCCTCACATAGACGTGAGAGAGGCCATTAAAAAGAAAGAGGCCCTAGATAAGTATAAACTTGTCGCAAATAGAAAGAAACTCTTGAAAGAGAAGATTGAAGAGCTGAGAAGCCTTAGACTGGAGAGCTATCCTGGTAAGATAAAGGTAAAAACCACAAAGAATGCCTTCATAGTTGTTAGGGATAAGTTCAGGCGGGGGGAAGGGATAGACATTGCAGACGAAGAAGAGGCCCTCCTGTTGAAGGAGTTCATTGAAGAGCTGAAGGCTCTTGGGGAGCATAGACGCCCCATTGTGAAAGAATTCATAGAAAAGGTTAGAAAACACCCCCTGTATAGAAGGGCTGTCAATAAGAGATAATTATACATAACAATTCCCAACCGAAAGGTATTTATTCATCGTTTTTTTTCGTTAGGATGAGAGGTAT
>WANZ01000016.1 GCA_015521515.1 Candidatus Iainarchaeum sp. | reverse complement strand
GCTACTTTTGCTGCCTCCTCATAGCCTGTCTCGTCGGGATCTATAAGCACTACATATATAGGGTGTTCTTCGAGGAGGCTTTGGATGTAATTAAATATCTTCATGCAAGCCCTACCTCCCTCAGTATCTTTTCGGTCTCATGCTTAGATGGCATATACTCGTTTAAAATAGTGTACCTTTCCCTCAAATACGGTGCCATCCTAAGGGCTTTCAAAAACATCTTTACATCCATCCCCAAAGTTTTTAGAGACGGCAGAACTCCGTGATCTTCTAAAAAGCTTTTTATGGCCTCCCAGTCATTTCCCTGGAGGTAGGAGGTAAAAACGGACATTATGGCTACCTGTATACCATGTATGTTGGGCTTGAGCCCCATCCTATGCCTTATAATGTCTATTGCGTGGGAAAGTAGGTGTTCAGATCCTGAGGCAGGTCTGGAACTGCCAGCCAAAGCCATAGCCTTTCCACTAAGAATAAGCGCTTCTAGGAGTTTTTCCGTATTGTGTGGGCGGTTAGTAATGATTTTTAGGGCTTTCTTTTCCATTCTATAGGAGGTTTTGTGTATTTTATCATAGCCCTTTTCCTCTGCCAGCTTCCAATCAAACAGAGAGGAGTATTTTGATAGTATGTCACCCATTCCGGCGACTTTGTATATAATGGGCGATGACTCTAATATATCCAAATCTACATAAACCTTTTCGGGAGGATTTCCAAAGAGAGACACACGCGTACCATTTTGGAAAAGAGATATGGACGGAGATGCTATCCCGTCAGAGGATGGTATAGTAGGGACTAGAATATATGGAACTTTCAATCTCTTGGACAGGTACTTTGCACTATCGAGGTTTTTTCCTCCTCCCACACCCACAACTACGCCAGCCCTCTCCTTTATCCTGTCAAGATCTTCTATTCTTGTCGATCCATACACCTTCCTACCGTTTCCTAAGAAACGCTCTGTGTAGGGACCGATCACATAGAGAGCTCTCTCTATATTCCTAACCTCCTCCAGCACCCCACGGCCCTTTACGATGTCCACAACTCCCCTCTTAGTTGCCTTCCTTTAAAGGTATGCTTCCATAATTCGTCAATAATCTAATATGCTTTCCCCCTTTCGTCGTATAACCCTCTTGGAATAAAGCTTTAGTATATCCCGTATGGGATCCACATTCCATCTCTCTCCCCACTCCTCAATAGGAGGTCTTTCAAGATTAACGGAACCTTCCAACACTCCTCCACACCTTACACACTTTCCAGATAGGGTTGATCTAGGATACTCCTCCCCACAGGATGTACATTTATATTTTGAGGTATAATAGCTCTCCTTTTCCCTTAAAAACAATAGAAAAAGTTCTTTCAACGGTTTTGGATCTATATCCAGCTTTTTATATAGGGAGACATATACGTCCAGTGTTCTTTCCATCGTATCTGGCGGAGGGATATCAGGAATTGGCTCGTAGGGAAAGTCTTTCCCTTCGCTAAGAGGGGCATAATCACCTCCATGCTCTGGGGTCACCGTTATTGTTATGGGATGTTTTGGGGCGCTCCAATACAGAGGTTTCCTAAGAGTTATCCATTTTCCTTCTATAGCTTCCAGCTTGAAGGAAAGGGCCTTTCCGTTGTCAATAATTAGCAGTTCATTCCCTAACAAATCTTGTCTGCCCTTAGGCATGGATTTACCCGTATACTGCTCTAGATACCTATACACTCTCAGGAGATAGTCCGCAACAAAGGGAGGTATGGCATTCCTATCACCTGGCAGTATAACAGTTCTTACTCCTGATATACCATCTTCTGTGATTCCTACACCACTCTTTGCCCTATAATAGATCTTCTTTACATCCTCTTCTCCAGGAATAACACTTATCTCCCCTACATGTCCCTCCTTCTCTATAAGAGGTCTTAAGAGCTCTTCCAGGATCCTCCTGTCTCCAGGAAATTTACCATGAACATCTTGGGGTAGTTCAATGAACTTTCTTCTTATTACCTCTATCTCCACTCCTGGTTTTGGAGGATCTTCCCCTCCCCACTCCCTAAATAATTCCTTCCAGTTTCTACGTTCCGCAATCTGAATAGCATTAGGCACATGATATCCAAAGAAGGGTCCATAGATCTCCTCCCCCTCCCCCTTCTTATACAGGCTAACTAATTCCCTAAATTTACCCTCATCAAGGAAGTAGGGAGGTAAAGGCCTCTCTCCGTGAATGAGTAGTCCCCCTGCCTCCTTTGGGGGAGCCAGAGGGGATGATATTACCTGAAAAATCTCCCCATTCACCTTTACAATATCACCCACACCTATTAACCCCTCAAACAATCTTAACAGGTCTGGGTTAAATGCAATAGTGCCAGGAGGAACATCAGGATGTCTTCCTATCACCATCTTAGAGAGGACGATCTTCATAGGGGTATCACCTTTCCTTCTTTTAGGTCTATAAGCATGGGCCCAGAAACTGGATATATGATACCATTGGAGAGAACCGAATGGGGAGATAGAATGATATTAGGTAGGCGTTCCATTATCCCATCCTTGATGGAAAGATATGGAATAGTACTTATGTCCGGTTGCACTAAACGGCTATAGGCCTGAGCTGCAACGCTCTTTCCACTCTCCTCATTATATAAGCCGTCATACACAAGTATTCTAATATCATCTACCCTCAGAATGGTAGGAGAAGGAATATTATGGACTGAGGGTAGATCTTTATCCAGGGGAGGAAAGGGTGGATACATGCGTACCGCGTCCCATCTATGGGGTGCGACATATACATTTTCCCTTTGAGATAGCAGCTCGTCTATTTCTGAATAGTTTGCATCCCTGAAAACATCAAGCACCCCTACAACTACTGTAATGTCTGAGGGAGGAAAATCTCTATCTTTGTACCTGTAAAAATGAGGTATAAATAGTATTCGCCTCTCACATCCCCTAAATCTTAACATAGATCCCGGAAAGGTTACACCCGTCAGTATTAGTTGATTATTCTGCGGTTTTACCTGCAATCCGACCACCATATCCCTTCCCAGATACTCTGGCACGTTATTTGCCCTTATAACCTCTTGTTCCTCCTCAGTTTCCGCCAGTATGTAACCGTTCTTTATGGAAGTTATAAGAGCTGCTATGCGTTTTTCCTCCGTCCCTCTTTTTGCTCTTGAAAAAGTTGTATATGAAGCCCCTCCGGATCTAAACAAAAACTCCCTCAACGTCTCTAATCTGTTTATAAGCAGCTCTTTTCTCCTCCTTTCGTCTATGCTATCAACTAGATGTTCTTCATCAAAGAGGGGAGTAATCCTTACTCTTCCGCTACACTCTACCTCGGAGATGGTTATGGTGTGTTCCTCCTTTTCGCCTTCTATATCCTCCAAACGCACGATGGATATTCCCTTTTCCCTCAATCTTTTCATGGTTATCTCGGGAGTCCTATCAGAGTATATAAAATAGTCTAATGCCTCTGGAGTTAGTATAAGTCCGTATTTTAGGGCTTTTTGGACTATCTCCCTCCTTATGTGTTGAAGTATGTCCACAAAAAGAAATAGGTAGAAAATCATTTGAGGGATTCCTTATAGGCCTCGAGGGCAGATATAAGGGACCATATTTGGGTGCGTGTATGCATAGGTATGTTCACATCGTTTGCTGCCTCGTCAAGGATATATATGGCCTGTGTGATGTTTACCACCTTGTCACCGTCTTCCTTTGTAACAAGGTGTTTTGCATCACTTATAGCGGATCTTATATTTCTAGGAACTGAAGTATCCTGCATAATTTCATCCATTAGGTTAAGAATCTCTTCGAGTTTTGCTTCTATCATGTTCTCCCCTCCTAAGATGTTCTTTTAATCTATCTATACCCTCTCCGGTTAGAGAGCTTACCACGAAGGGTGCCTTTACAGGCACCTCATCCCCTATAAGGTCTGCCTTGTTAACTACCAGTAGGATAGGTTTGTTCAATAGTTTCTTTAAACTATTGAGGAGGTTCTTCTGCATACGCTCATCCTGCAATGGATCCCACACAAAGAGTATTTCATCTGCTAAATGTTTCAGAGCAATAATAGCTAATTTCTCTTCCTTTTTCATTCTTTCTAAAGGCCTATCAAGTATTCCTGGTGTGTCTACAAGTTGAATCCCACCTAAAACTCCTACAAATAACTTCTTTGTAGTAAAAGGGTACCTTTCAATCCTTGCAGGAGCTCCCGTAAGTGCCTTGAGAAGGGAGGATTTTCCCGCATTTGGCAGCCCAGCTATAACAATAGTATACCTATAGGGAGAGAGCGGAAATCTCATATTGAGAATAGTTTTGGCTCTCTTTACCCGTTTCACATCCTTCTCTATACTATCCAACACATCTCCTAATCTTCCTAGATATTCCCTAAGGGAGAAAGTTCCCCTTTTGTACTTTACAAGCATGTCATCCCGTATGGCTGCCAATACGGAGGATAAAGAGCTTATTCTCCCCAAGGATCGCTTAAGTTCGTCTATACTCATTTCCGTTTCTAGCAGATCTCTCTGAACAGGCGATAGCTTATCAAGAGATGGGAGGCTCTTTACCATGCTGCTTAGTTCCGTCCAAAGAAGTCTATCTATGGTTCTTATAAGCTTCTCCTTGTCTTTTCCCTGAGACAACCTTCTCGCCCTTTTAAGCACTCGCTGGAGTAAAAGCCTCATGCATATAAAACATTTTCAGTACATTTAAGAGGGATGGATCTGGCAGAGATCTACAGGAAACACTACAAAAAACTCATGCTCATACCCATCCTTATACTCCCCCTATTCCTCCTTGGTTTGTCTCACCTGAAGCTCGGTATAGACTTCTCTGGAGGATTTTCTGTATCTGTGTCAAGTTCTACTCCCATAAACACAAAAACATTGGAGGAAACTCTGAAAAGAGAACTTAACGTCGTAGATATAACCATTATACCGCTTATAGATGGATATATAATTGAATTCTCCTATCCACCTCACATAGAAAGGATATACAGGCTCTTCAAGCAATACAAATCTGGAGACGGGCAAGCTAAGGCTAAACTCATAGAGATACTAGATACCAACGATATAGAGGTAGGTGTTAGCAGGCTTTTATCCTCATTCACAGCAAAAGTAGAGAGTATCATCAAGAGAGTAGATCCTAACGTAAAGGACATTACCATAAGGGAGGTTAGCCCTATAGTAGGACCTGATTTTTGGAATGCTATGATGTGGATCGCTTTCTGGGCTATAGTGCTGACACTACTAGTGGTAATTATCTATTTCAGACATCCTATACCCATTGCCATTATTATAGCCTCTACCATATTCGATGGACTAGCTATACTCTCCCTCATGGGAATCACCAACATACCACTTACCCTTGCAACCCTATCTATCGTGCTCATGATGGTAGCCTACTCGATAGACACCGATATGGTAGCAAGCACCTACGTATTCAAGAGGAGGTTGGAAGAAGGGATATACAGGGGTGCAGAGAGGGCCTTCAAGACCGGCATTACTATGAGCATCACCACCCTTGCAAGCATGATAATCGTATATATTGTAGGGTTGCTAACAGCAAACATCACAGTGCTTCGCATTGCCAACGTAATGATATACGGATTGGTGGCAGATATTATCATTACATGGACGTTCAACACTCCTCTGTTAATATGGGTAGGTGAGAGATATGCTAAGAAACATTAGAATACTGATACTGGTGCTATCCCTTGCAATAGCTGCTGGTTTCATTCTATTTAAGGGTATAAAGCTTGGTACAGACTTTACAGGAGGAACCGTGCTTATGTTTAAGTTTGATAGGCCTCTATCCGAAGAGGAGATGTCGAAAGCTGTCACAACACTTGAGAAAAGGGTAAACTGGACAGGCCTCCTTGATGTAAGCATAAGACCTTGGGGAAATGAGTATGTATACATCAGAATTGGCGATGTGGATCCAGAAACAGTAAATTACATCAAGGAGGTAATACTCAGACAGGGATTGTTTGAGGTAGTCGTAATGGGAGATGTAGCCCTTACGGGAGATCAAATCATCCTAAGAGGGGATTATACCCTTGTACCTGATCATATAAGGGGAGGGTGGAGGTGGAGCGTACCCTTCATTCTGAAGGATGTAGGTGCCAAACAGTTCTTTTCCACCCTGAGAAAATACTGTACGGTCTCTTACTGTCCAGATACATACTTCTTCATAGACAGACCTACAGGAGCTGCTATTTTCATAGATAAAAATCTACTAGAAAGGGAAGTCAACGAATTTGAAGTAAACATAGAGGAGCTGTCACTAAACGCAGGCGTTAAGATATATGTAGATAAAGTTCCTGATACAAATACTCTCATCATTACAACACCCTACCTTAGGGATCTCGTTGAAGGAAACAATGTACGAGTAATCCCGGTAAATGAGGGTAGAAGCTGGCTCTGGGATGCAACAGGACTTAGATCCATCGTGGGGGTGGATCCCGCCCTCAGAGCTGATATTATAAATGGCGTTACAAACATAACTACCCTCTCCATATCTGGATGGGCACCTACCAAGGAGGAAGCCCAAAGAAGGATAGATGAAATAGTTCTCATCCTCTCATCGGGATCTCTCCCAGCTGGGTTATCCCTCGTATCTCAGCAGCAAATTCCCCCAACCTATGGTGAAAGATCATTCGTTGTGTTCATGGGGGCACTCCTTGCAGCCATGATAGTGGTAGCCATCATAATCTCTCTAAGGTACAGAGCTCCTTATATCTCCATTCCCATCATTATAACCATTATATCGGAGATCATTTTGGTGCTTGGGTTTGCCGCCGCAATAGAGTGGAGGCTTGATGTTCCCTCCATGGTGGGCCTTATAGCTGCAGTGGGGTCTGGTGTAGACGACCAGATCATTATTACAGACGAGCTATTAAGAAAGAGGAGGGAAGAGGAGGAAGAGATTTCACTTATCAGTAAAATAAAGAGGGCCTTCTTTGTAGTATTTGCATCAGCATCTGCGTTGGGAGCGGTAATGATACCTATCTGGTTTTCTGGCATCACCTCACTTGTAGGGTTTGCCATAACTACACTGGCAGGTATTTTAATGGGTGTGCTCATTACTAGGCCCGCGTATGCAGAAATGCTAAAGTACCTCCTTACCCGAAGAGAAGCACCTTAATGATTCCTATTCTGGGAACCACAAAGAAGGGCGTTCCAAGTATCTGCTTCTCAGATACTAAAAACGGGTATACGCACCTTCCCAACACACAGTCCTGATCTGCGGTGGGGTTTGTTTCATCATTATCTCCCTTTGTAATAAAGAGATACTCATCTTTAGCCCTGATCTTCAATATTACCCTATGAATAATATCCCTTCCCCTAATATCATCGTAGTAAACAACAATGGGTCCCCTATCGGGACTCAAAACCACACCATTCACCTCAATGTACTTTAGGTGTAAACCCTCCCTCACAAAGCGAATGTTTAGATCGGCCGGTGTTACCCTATAGTTAAGGGAGGAGTTCACCTCTACCTCTTTTACCTCCACAGTGGTCGGGTCTATACCCCTTATGAATACCACATCCCCTGGATAGAGTATAGGCTCCATAGAAGAGGAAGCAACAATAATTATGGGTCTGGGAGTATTCAGTATTATAGAAAGGACGAGATACAGTGCACTCATAAATATAATTGCAAACAGTATGTCTGCCACCAATTTTATAGGTCCTCCCACTCCTACATACTTATTCCACCAACGGTCAAAATAGTAGAAAGGGTCCAATCGCTTCAGATCCACCATCTAAATCCCCTCCCTATGAGATGTGCTATCCGTACAGGTTCTGGTATTTTAGAGGATATTGTATACATTTCTAGGACTTTTTCCACATCTGTTTTGCTTATTCCATACCAGGAAGCGTATATTTTTCCTATTCTTTCGAAACTTATCCTTAAATTTTCTATAAATGAAGGATTATAACGTTTGATTGCTTTCTCCACCCTTTCTATCCTTGGAGGTTGATCCAAAACCGCCATTACAGGCGTATTGTACCTCTCATAGAAGTAGGGAAGGGATACCACCATGGAACCTCCAAAGATGGTCCCATAAAGGATGGCTATCCCCTTAAACCTTGATAGTATTCTATCAAACCCTTCATATATGTCACTTCCATCAACTTCAATAGTGGTTATGCGTATCTCATCCACAACGGGTCCCTTCATTATAACCCCTATCAGAGGGGCGTTCTTATCCCTTCCCCTTCTAAAAAATCCATCATCTATACCAACTACTCTACCCTTTTTCATTGTAGAGATGATAGAAGCGCTTCTTTAAGTGCCTTTACATCAGCCTTTGCCTTCTTTACACTTTCTAGTAAAATTTCCTTTGGGGAACCCTCCTTCACCACAAAATATACCAGGGCCGTCTCTTTTAGGGGATGCTCCTTCTTGAAAGCTGCTGATTCAACCCTTTCGTCCATGTTAAGGTACTTTGAAATCAATGAAGCTAGGGTAAGGTTCTTCACCTCCACCTCCATGGATCTCTCATCCTCTCGCAAAACTTTCATCACCATCACCTCGGCAGCTTGGGATCACCATAATCCTGTGCCACCTTCCTTTTAAAACTCCTTCTACAGCGGGGACAGTATAGATCTGCTCCCCTTCTTACAAGGGGGGTTCTGTCATATTTGCAATAAGCCTTTATTACACCCAGTTCCCTTCCTATAGTGGTCAGCTGAGGGTAAAATCTCTTTACAATGCGTTTTACTCTCGCTCTAACCCAATCTCCCACCTCAAATTCTTGGTATATATCTTCCACAAATTCTTTTCTAATATCAGAGATGTGAATAGCCCCGATAGGAGATGGAGGCATAAGTCGGTAGTGTCTTGTGTGGTACGGATAAAGACTTACAAGTACCAACTGATCTAGTATCTGGAACACTTTTCCGTATACAATGGATCCCTCCTTATTTATACCGGGAATCTTCATGGGTGGAGATATACTAACCGTTCTTTCGATTGTATTAAACTTTGGTTCTCCTAGAAACTTAGAATATACGCTATCGTCCTCCACATAAACCCCAAGGGATGGAGCAAATTCCTCTATTTCACACACTTTCTCTCCTGGTGTTTTCATAC
>WANZ01000015.1 GCA_015521515.1 Candidatus Iainarchaeum sp. | reverse complement strand
TAGAGCTCAACTATTTAGAAAGGTTGTTAGATACCCCAAAGAGTTAGTTCTAAATACCTTGTTGAGAGAGATAGCAAAAGAGAATGTTGTCCTAAACAAAGAAAGACTATCATCGTTCTTCTTGGATATATTATCAGATGAGAAAACGTGGAGACAAAAGGTACTCTATACCTTAGCTATGGGAGGTGAAAAAGATGAAGGGAGATAGGACGATAGAGGAACATTTCGTGGATGTGATAGCTAGATCTGGAACAGGGGAAAGATACGTATACCAAATACTGAATATGGCAAGAAGCGGTAATGTAGAACGTTTGGAGAATATTATACTTAGAATACTGGCGTCAATAAATGATGAAAAGGAGAAAAGGCAGGCAGTAGAGATATTTATGAGGATAAAAGAAAAATACGGCTATGTAAAAGCAGCTCATCTCGTAGTTGCAGGCATATTAAAGGGAGGTGAGAGAAATGAGTGAGAAGCTGCCAAGATTTATTGTGTTGGATATTGTATTTAGGGGAAGCTCCCTCAACTACAACGAGGGAAGCGGAAACTATCAGGAATTAAAGAAGATAACCTTAGAAGACGGGAAAACCTACACAATGGTTAGTAGGTATGCACTAAGATACAGTATGCTTCAGACCATGAAGAAGCTGGGCTATGGTAATGTCATGGTACCTGGAGACAAGCTAACCAAAGATACTGGCAAAAAGGGAGACAAAAATGTGTGGCAGCCAGACCCAAACCTATTGGAAGATGGTTCAATACTGTTATACCCAGAAACGGACTTATTCGGGTTCTTGATAACAGCAGAGAAGAATATACAGATACAAAGAGAATCTCCTGTCAAGGTAAGTCACGCAGTATCTTTAACACCATTTGAAGGAGACTACCAGTTTGCTGGTAATCATTCCATTGCTAAAAGGGCGTTGGAGGCTGGCAAGATAGACAAAATGGATATAAACTTGTTTACAAGGGAAGAACATGAAACTTTGTACAAGTATACGGTAGTAATAGATACGGAAGAGATAGGGAAATTGGTGTTCTATACAAAAAATAGGGAAAAGATTAAGGAAGGTGTGCATAACGGAGTTACGGTAAAGGTAGAGGAAGAGATTGAAATTCCAAAGGCTGGAAAACTCTACAAGGTTGTAATAGAGCTCAGTGAAAATATAAAGAAAGAGCACCTAAAAGCTGTGTTGGAAGCAATATTTAACCTTACAAGAGAGATAAAGGGAGAACCCCATGATATCTCCCCTAAGCTTGTAGTAGTTTCTTTGTGGGATGGAAACTACAAAACAGTGTACAACAGAATAAGCCTTGAGAGACAGTATACCGAAACTGTAGAGACAGAGGAAAAGGAGGAGAATGGGAAGAAGTTATTGGTAAGGAGAGTGAGAATATCAGAAGAGCCAGTAGTGATAATATCAGCTCCTGTTGAAGAGAAGGGTGATATAACGAAGGAGCTTGTAGAAAATATACTGAATGGCAACTTAGAGAAAGAAACATTCCTGCTGTACAAGGAAAAAGATGTTAGAGTAGAGATAAGGTGAGGGTGGAAGCAATGGAGGGAGTGGAAAAAATACTAATGGTCAGAGCCTACCAGCCGCAGGCGTCTTATAGAAACCCGTATACATTCTTCTTTGCTCAGAGCTATCCACTCCCTCCACCATCCACTATAAGAGGTATGCTAGGCAGAGCCACAGGGAGATATTATTATCCGTTTAAAGAGGTAAAGATAGGAGTAATGGGTAAATACGGTGGTAAGGGTTGGGAGTACACTCAGATGATAAAACTGCTAAGATCCTATCCCGTTCCAGGAGATATACTGGTAGATGTGGATATAGGAGGAGGTAATAAGGACATAGGGTTTTTGTTTAACAAGGAGAAGAGGGTACGGCGGCAGCCAGTATACCGAGAGGTTCTCTATGATGTAGAGCTGTTACTAGTTATTGGAGGACCCTCTAATATAGTAGAGGAGATAGGCAAAGCTCTCAGAAGGCCAAGACACTCTTTATATCTGGGAAGATCGGACGACATACTGATAATTGAGGATGTAAATGTTTTCAAGGTGAAGATGGAAAGAAGATCCCCTGACGTGTATAAGATCTTACCGTATGCTAGGCAGTATCTTGGTGACGATTGGGGTATGTACATTAAAAGAAGGGAGGGGGTAGCTAAACCAAACAGCATACAGTATTATCTACCCGTGAGAATAATCTTTATGAACGAAAAGAGTGACAAGGAAATGGTAATAGACAGAAGAGGTATGATAATGGCATTGAGGGATAAACTAGGCCAGAAAATAGAAGCAGTGGAGGCCGAATATTTAACATCAGGTATTGTGATAAAAGAGAAAAAAGATCCGTTTACAGAGGATGATGTTGGGTTTGTGTTGGAGGGAGAAGAGTGGGAAGTTCCGGAGAGAATGCTGATGTGAAATGCCTGAAGAAAGTCTTAGCTAAGCAGGATCCAGAAATAAGTCTGTACGAACATAGTACTGATGTGGTT
>WANZ01000014.1 GCA_015521515.1 Candidatus Iainarchaeum sp. | reverse complement strand
GTCTGCTAACCTTGAAGTATGTTTCCTTGTCAGGGCCTGTAAAGGAAACGTATAGTTGGGTGGGTAGTTTATTTTCCTTTATCATTCTCTCTATAGCTTCTGGCACCTGGCCTGAGGTTACCACAAAGATGGATTTCACCCATGGCCAGTGTTTTTTCACATATTCTATGGCTTCAGGTACATAGGGGTATAGAAGAGGTTCGCCCATGAGAGAAAAGGTAATATGGGTAGGTTCCATGGCTTCTTCGAGTCTTTTTTTGTCTATATTTGGATTGCCACCAAACCCCGTAAGTAATTTCTTTCTCTGCTCTCTAAGTTTTTCCATAGTAACCTCCGGAGGGTCAAGTTCCCCATTAAGAGAGGTTCCCACAAAGAACTCCATAGGCCGCCAGCAGTATATACATCTATTTGTACACCAAGCAACCGCTTGGGTCATCTGCATACATCTATGGGAGTCTATTCCGTAGAATTTATTCTTGTAACAACTTTGGGATGGATCTTTGAGAGATTTCTTAGTCCACGTACAGATTTCTACTGCTGAGTGGTTGAAAATACCATAGTGAGCATTCCTAAGTTGTTCCTCTATGAATGCTGGTGCACGCACCACCAACATTTATCACCTCATAGGGTGTTTATACTTCCGTGGAGGCCTGGAAGTACTCTGCTGAAGAAGTACTAAAAATGTTACATAGCAGCGTTAACGGGCTTAGCAAGGATGAGGCACTAAAAAGGTTGAAAATTTATGGAGAAAATGTACCATACGAGAAAAGGAAAAGAACCCTCATCCGTATGGTAGCAGAAGAACTGTTTAATCCTATGGGTTTATTGCTCTTAACAGCTTCTATATTATCCCTTCTTATAGGGGAAGTGCTAGATGCCCTTCTAATAGTGCTCATTCTTCTTCTAAACATAGCTCTTGGGGTGTATCAGGAATACAAGGCAGAGCGGATTTTAGAACAGCTAAGAAACCTCACATCCCCAAAAGCCAAGGTAATAAGAGATGGGGGCGTTCACACCATCGATCCAAAATATATTGTACCCGGGGATATTGTGCTCCTCTCTGAGGGAGATATTGTACCTGCCGATGGGAGATTGATAGAAGGGTTTGGCTTGAGGGTTGACGAGTCTCTCCTTACTGGGGAATCTATGCCCGTGGAAAAGGACGCCCTATGGAAGGGAGATGCACCACTTTTTGAGAGAAAGAATATGGTTTTTCTTGGAACGAGGATATTGGAAGGTTACGGAAAGATGGTAGTAGTATACACTGGTAGGAATACCGTTCTAGGTCGCATATCGTCAAAAGTTGAAGAATTGGAGGAGGAGCTACCCTTTGACAGAGAAATGAGGAGACTTACTTGGATCTTGGCTATAGCTTCTGTGATTTCTGGTATTATAGCTGGTATATTAAACCTAGGTAATGGTGTTTTGTTCTCCCTACTACTTGCTATATCAGTCATGGTAGCCGCGGTTCCAGAGGGACTCCCAGTTACTATAACAATGGCGCTAGCTTACGGATCAAGGAGAATAGGAGAAAGGGGTGTCCTAGTGAGAAAGTTGAAAGCTATTGAATCTATGGGAGAAATAAATGTCATCTGTACAGATAAGACAGGAACCATAACCGTTGGGAAGCCCAAAGTTGTTGAGGTGTGGGGTGATAAAGATACCATTGCCCTTATATCAAGCTGCTGCAGAAGGGAACCACCAGACGAGTTGGAGGAGGCATTATTGGAATATTTTGGAGATAGATGGAAGTGCAAACAATTTGAAGTTGTTCCTTTCTCCTCAGAAAGAAAGTATATGAGCACAAAAATTTTGTGGAAAGGTGAAGAGGTTACACTATTCAAGGGGGCTCCGGAGATTATACATAACATAGCACCAAACCACCAGGCCCTCACCATTGCCAACCGCATGGCATCCAAGGGTTTGAAAGTGTTAGGATTTGCCCTTTGTAGGAGGGGTAATTGTAAGTTTGTAGGTGTTGTTGGATTGTTAGATCCCCCTAGAGAGGAGGTTAAAGATGCCGTAAAGGAGGCTAAATCAATGGGTATAAGAACTGTTATTGTAACGGGGGATCATATGGAAACTGCCCGATATGTTGCATCCCTTGTAGGCGTAGAGGGAGAAGTACTGGAGGGAAAACAGCTTGAACTTCTCGACGATAAAACACTTTCAGGGATAATAGATAAGGTGGGCGTGTTTGCTCGGGTTACACCGGATCAAAAGGTTAGGATTGTTAGGGTCTTCAAAGAAAAGGGATATGTTGTTGGTATGGTGGGAGATGGGATAAACGATGCTCCTGCCTTGAAGGAGGCTCACATAGGTATTGGCATATCCAAAGGTGCTCAGATTGTAAGAGAAGTGGCTGATATAGTACTTATAGGAAGTTATAAGGCTCTCGTAGAAGGTATAAAGGAGGGTAGATACGTAATTGCTAGCATAAATAGCTTTCTAAGGTATCTCATACCCTCCAATGTTGGGGAGGTCATTGCAGTAGTTGGAGGATCCCTTTTAGGAAGTGTGATAATAAAGCCTGTTCAGCTACTTCTGCTCAATATTGTAACTGATGGTCCGCCTGCGGTGGCCCTAGCATTAGACAGAGGGAAAGAAAACGTAAAACATGTTTTAGATGGCGTAAAAAAGGATACCATCCTTGTAGGCAGCCTGTTAGGAATGGGTGCAATAATAACATATGCGATTACCCAATCATCTGCTGCTGTATTTCTATTCTTTGTATTAGGGGAGTTCGCAAGAATGTATCAGGTAAGAGGTAACTTCCTAAGTAACAAACTACTATTATTTTCGCTTTTAGCATCCCTTCTTTTAGGTTTTGGGGCTACTATCGCTTTTATGGATGGTATCTCTCCTCTCAATATTGTTATTATAGGCAGTGTCGTAATTGGGGTGCTTCTGTTTTCTAAAATGTTGGGACGTATAATAAATATATGAACATGTGGTTTGTGGGTATGATGCTGCTCTTTCTAGGCAGCATACTGTTCATGGTACTTCTTATGGGTGAGTATGTAAAAGACATGGGATTGGCAGCTGCCCTATCACAGTGCAAAACCCTATGTATAAAGGAAGGTACTAGGGAGTGCAATATCGGAGGGCTGGTTATATTACTCGATGAAAACTGTTCTCTAAGTCCAGCAGCTGCCCCAGTTAATGGTTGATGGCCCTAGAAAGATAGTGATACAATCTTCTCTTCTAACAGTATTGGGGAAAACCAGTAACACTATATCCCCCCTATCCAACACATTTACATCACCCTTATCTCTCACGATATAGATGTTTACATCTACGGGGGATCCATTGTACGTTACACTAATATCCTTGGGCCTTAACTCTCCCCCTACTATTCTAAGATACACATTTCTATCATATACTTGTATTATTTCTCCCTCTGTTAGGAGTGTTCTCGTAGTTTCTGTAGAAGATATCCTGGCAGTAGACGCGTGGCTCTGTATCATACCTATTAATAGCCCTGATACTGATGAAACAATCAGCACAACAACTATAAACAAAAACAGAGCTTCATAAGACTGTATCATCCCACTATCACCTCGAAATCTGAGTATACACCGTTCTCTGCCACCACACGTATCCTGTATGTACCAATAGAAAGAGTATATGGAATGTTTACTTCCATCAATTCGTTGGGTGACAGAATACCGTTGTTTGTTTCATCCACACAGCTGATTGTGTCACACCCACCCACATAACTTCCATTCACAAACACATCAAATCCGTTTACATCAAGGGGCACAGATCCTAGATTTTTAACATACGTTATTATGTAATCGTTTGTATCTGCTGGGTATCCTTCCACTATTTTTATAATAGTAGAAGCTTGTTGGGCTGCTGCTGACATACGCTCGTTTATGGCATAGGTAACCCCTTTTAAGGCTGTTGTAATAACACTTACAGAGATTGCCAATGCTATAAGTGTAGCTATAAAGAATACAAGGTGGCTCATAGTTAGGCTGAATCCTCTCATACTCTATTATTGTAGCTCCATATTAATTTAACAACCACTCACCCACCTCTTCTGCACCTACCACTACGGTTGGTTCTGGGTCCCTTCTATACCTTACCACCCACACGCCACTAAGAAAGTCTAGATATCCTGTATATAGAGCTTGAATCTCATCCAATGTCAGCAATCTTCCGTAAAGTATTACTTCGTCCAGCACTCCGTTAAAATCCCACGCTACAGCTCCTCCTGAAGGTTCTCCACCAAGATATAGTGTGGATCCTGCCGGTTTTGTTACCACGCTTGTAATTGCTGCATTATTTTCAAGGACACCATCCACATATATCTCCTGAAACTGTCCACTATTTGATACTCTACCCACTATAAAATGCCAATTGTTGTACACGTTTGTTGTGCCGTAAAGAGCCGTCTCTGGGGTAGAAAACCACACATAGGGTCTTGGTATATTATCCGTTCCTATCGCTCTGTTGTACACACCATCATATAGCGCTGTACTTACAGAAGAAGATGGTATATATGTCTTCATCCACAAGGCGTAGGTAAGCTCCAATGGACCCGCATCTACATTTGTTTCTACCCAATCATCGTTGCCGTCAAATAAAATACCTCCACCGTAATAGCCCGAGGTTCTTGTAGCATTGAAAATCGTTCCTCCGTACACCCCTGTTTGGTCGTATACTGTAGATCCTGTTTCGTTAAAATGGAATACAGCTATTAGATTTGTGTCATCAAAGTTAAACCAGTAAAACGTTTTGTATCCATTGGATTCCGAGGTTGTATAGGGGTTACAATAGTACATCCAAATATTCTTGTCTCCATTTACCACATTTACCTCTACCCAGATCCTTGCAGCTGTAGAGGACCAGCTCTCTACCCAATAATCGAGTTTCGTAGTACCATCATAGAATCTGAGGTCATTACCGTCTGTAGTGGTGAAATCAAAGTTGGACGTATTTAGCTCTATAAGAATAGAGTAGTTGTTAAAATCGAAGGTGGAAGATACGGTGATAGGTCTTCTGCAGCGCCACACACATATATCATCCTTTACTATCGAGGTGGTAGACCCCTTATATTCTAGGGTTATAGGAAGGTTGCACACTCCAGGGAAAGGTGCATTTATTTCCCCCGTTTCACCCAAAACTAGATATCCGTTGTTGGTCTGATCATTACAGGACAGTGTGGAACAGTCGCCCACATATCTATGATTCAAAAACACTGCAATCTTGTTTAACTCCACTGTATCCAGTGCTGTCACCGTTATTACAAGGGTACTTCCTACTAATCTAACATTGTCTATACGCAGATAAGTTTTCTGTGATGCGCTCACAATAGATTGAGCCTTTGTTTGGCTTTCTTGGAGCTGAAGAGACTTTACAGTGTATAGAATAAAGACATAAAGTACTGCAACAGATAGTGCAATACCTATCAAAAACACGGGAAGGGAAGATAGACCTTTCATCTATGTGTTATTGGGTGGTTCTGCTTTTAGGATATTGCCTTGGTAAAGAGTTGAAGCAACTGGGGATACTGAACAAGTTTTGTTAGCATTGTCTTCAGTGCTTGCATTCTTCCCTCTGAGATATTTAGAACATCTTCTGGTGTTAGGATATCAGCTAATAGGTTAAAGTCGTCGTCTGTCAGCTTCTCAAACATCTGCCTTAACTTTACAAGGCGCTCAAGTTGGTTACCTCTTTTCTCCCACCACATTTTATTATATAGATCGAGTGTTTTATCTGAGAAGTCTTCCTTTTCATGGGCTATAGCAGCTACCTCTGCAGCTATAGCACCTGCTTCCATGGCAAGATACATACCACCTCCATGAAGAGGGTGAACCTGATGAGCAGCATCCCCTATTACCATAAGACCGTCTGTTGTCATCTTCTTCATAAGTCCACCTACAGGTATTCCTCCTCCTTTTACCTCTATAATAGAAGCGTCTTCGAAACCATACTTGTCCTTGTTTTCCTCTATCCATTTGTCTAAGTACCACTGGGCTGTTTTATCCTCCCTCGCGTCTATTCCTATACCTACATTTGCACTATCCTCTCCAGTGGGGAAGATCCACACATAACCCCTTGGGGCTATCTTGGTTCCGAAGAATAGGTGAATGTTTTCGGGATCGATATCTATACCTGCCATGTGATACTCTATACCAGAATCTGCATGATATGCCTGTTGGAACGTTCTTAAGCCTGCCTTTCTTGCTACCATAGATTCGAATCCATCTGCTGCTATCACAATATTACCGTAAAACTCTCTTGTCTCCCCGATAAACTTTGCCTTTACACCGCTTACCTTTCCATCCTCCTTTATGATGTCAAAAACCTCGTGGAAGGCCAATACGGTAGCACCCGAGCGTGTTGCCATCTTTGCAAGCTCTTTTTCGAAGATCTTTCTTTCTATGATGTATCCTTCTCCAGGAACCTGTATATATTTTCCGTTTGGTGCATACACTTTTGCACCACTTACTTCCCAACCTCTCCACTTAGGATCAGGCTCTATACCTAATTGATAGAAGGCGTCCTTCGCAAATCCCTCGCCACACTGGACCGGTGTGCCGAGTTCTTTCTTTCTATCAAGAACGAGCACCTTCAGTCCCTTATCCGCCGCATTCTTGGCAAACCAAAGTCCTCCAGGCCCCCCACCAACCACCACTACATCCCAGTCAGACCGCAAGTTCCACACCTCTTTCCTTTGCTATAGCTTCAAGTTGAGGTCTTATCTCCAAAGCTGCCACGGGACATCCCTTTACACACAGTCCACAGAGTGTGCACTTTTCATGGTCTATGATGATCATGTTGTTCTCCAATTTTAGAGCGTCAAAGGGGCACACTCCCACACAAAGACCACATCTAATACACCTATCTTCCAGCCACACCAACTTTCTATCTCGCTCCATTAACAGGGTTAAAATAGGATGTATTTTTAAGCTATTGCAATTATGTGCACACAACCTTTGTGGTTCGTTCCTTGCCTTCCTCTTTAAAGGAAACTATAAATTCATCCCCCTCATTTGAAAAACACGTCAGTTTCCAGCCTTTTTCTATTTTTTCAGCACCACAAACATCAGAAATTTTTATATCTTCTAGGTATGTCCCTGGTTTTAGTGTTATAATAGCTCCGTCTTTTGTTAGTTTGCAAAGAACCTCCGTAGTGCGTGGTATCATAGAATCTGACTTTGGAGTATTGCTAAAGGCCAATGCTCCTAGAAGGAGCAGTACAATGGCTCCCACCACGAGGCCCCGCATGGAGGTATAAAAACATCTGGGTTTTTAAATCATGGGGATGGTAGGTTGGGAGGATACCTCCCTGTTTATGTATAGTTTTTTATGGGATGAGGGATTGAAGAAGGATAGCACGTCTTTCTCTATCTGTTTTACACTCACATCAGAGCACGTGTATATATCTACGCTCACATAACCTAATTCTGGCCATGTATGTATGGCTATGTGGCTCTGTAAAAGGGTTGCTACATATATAACTCCCTCCGGGTCTGTGGTATGAAAAACCTCTCCTACAATGTCAGAATTTAGTTTTAAAGCTATATTACGCCCCAGTTTCATAATTCCCGAAAGATCATTGGCAATTTCTTTAGAAACTCCGTATAGATCAAAAATCACATGGTTTGGATATGCAAAGTTATAGTGTACCATGTTTATATTATTGTAAAGCTGCTTCATTTAAGCGTTTCCCCCCGCCAGTAAAGCTCAAAACTACCTCTTGTTGGTTGTTACGTATCTTATACATAACAGATGTCCACACTCCCTCTTTTATAT
>WANZ01000013.1 GCA_015521515.1 Candidatus Iainarchaeum sp. | reverse complement strand
TTATTATATAATCCATGAGCCTCCAATACCACCCCACTGATAGGTCAAATATTTTAACAAACACCCTTTCTATCCCCTTTCTAGGATGAAAGGGAGAATGAGTCGTCATTATCACCTTTCTTCCTCCTAGTTTTAGTAAAAGAGAAAGAATGGTGTGAGGGTGACGAAATCCATGCACATGGATAATATCGAAATGTTTTGCGACTTGTAGAAAACCTGGCCAAAATCTTGCAAACCTACCCATTCTTAATATTGCGGGAAATCTATACACAGGAATGCCATCTATGGTTTCTCTTTGGGGAAGAGGTTTTCCATGCGCATTCTCTGCTACTGTTAAAACTGCCACTTCATGCCCCCTTCTTTTTAGCTCTTTCACAACGTGATATACATATAGCTCCACCCCACCTGTTTGGGGCAGGAAAAATGGGGTTACATGGACAATGCGCATGTAGAATAAAGAATATCAGGTGTATATAATGGGTAGGGTAGTGTTGTTTAGAGGAGCCTTTGGGTGGAACAACCTAGGAGATGATATTTATGAACAAATTATACGCTCTGATATGAAAAACAAAGCAGACCTAATATTAATAGGAAAAAAGTACTATCTAAGTCCTCGTATACTTCTCTATATATGGAAGGCCGATCTCGTGGTGTTGGGGCCTGGTGGGGTGTTTGATGGAAGACCAGAACGGTTCCTGTCGGATTTGTACATAATATTATTTACCCTGATTTCTAAGATGTTTCGGAAGAGAACTATAGCCTATTGTGTTCAAATACCAACAAACGGGCTATACACTCGTGTTATAACAAGAATATGGTTGGGGTTACTTGATGCAGTGTATGTAAGGTTCAAGAAGAACCAGGAGGAGGCCTCTTCTGTTTACAATTATCCATTTCGTCTCTGTGTGGATATAGCGGCTATACTTATGAACAGAATAAGACAGACAGACCCAAGAATTGACACTTTCATAGAATCTGTATATGTGGTTTCTACCAAAGGGAAACCTTGGAATATTGACGAGATAAAGAATGTTATGAAAATGATTAGAATGGCAAAAGAGGTAAAGGTGGATAGATTGCATACACTCATGCTGGCGTTGCTTGCTGGGGCCAGGAAAATTAGGGTGATGCCCTATCACTGGAAAATGCTATACTTAATACACGACTATACTGAGAGGCAGGATGATTATAAACGGGTTGATGATAGATGGGTTGAAGAAATATTATCGCACCTTCCCTGATATGTTTTTGTCAGCAACTACGGGGTATCCATCAACTGTGGGAATGTAGGCTGTTACCTTTGTGCCTCTAACTTCCATATTATCCACAGGTATGAATAGAACGGCCCTTCCCTTTATGTCCATACTTTTTTCTATTATACCCTTGTACCTGTTACTTCCTTCTTCTATTACGAGCAGGTATCCTCCTTCAGAGAGGGGCTCCACATGCTTTACAACCCCGGTTCTCATGTTGGAGGATAGTACATCCTCTATGGTTACTTCCTCTTTCTTCTCTGAGAACATACCTCTCCATTTGGATGTGTCTATGCGTGTAAATAACTTTCCTACTGGGGAGGCTGCTTCTATCCTAGGGTTATAAACCTCCTCCCAAGATAATTTTACCCCCAATGCTTGTAATACTCTTTCCATACTCCTTGGTAATATTGGAAGAAGCGACAGCGCCAGAACTTTCACATAGTACAGAGCTGTAATAAGCTCTTTTGATGGGTCCTCCTTTTTCCACGGTTCTGTTTTATTCAGAAATGCATTTCCCTCTGAGGCTAGCCTGTTTATAAGTGATACAACCTTTGAAAAACCTATAAAGCTCATATAAGCATCCTCTATCTCCTTTACGAAGTTCCTTACCTTGTTCACCTCTTCCGGATACGGATCTTCTCCCATGTTTATAGGTTTTCTGGCAGAGAGGGACAAAACTCTATGTATAAAGTTGGATATATTATCTACCAGCTCCTTGTTTATCTTTTCCTCCATAACGTCCCAGGAAAACTCTGTGTCCTTCTGGGATGGATATAGAGCAGCTAGAAGATATCTCCAGTATTCTACATCCAATAGTTCCAGTGCATTCTCAAGGTTTAGGCCCACTCCTCTGCTCTTGGAGAACTTTACACCTTTAGCTGTTAGGAACTGAGAGGCAGCCACTATATCCACTAGCTTCCAGTTGTTTGAGCCTATTAGCATTGCAGGGAAGAGTATGGTGTGGAAGTAAACATTATCCTTCCCCATATACTGAATATAGAACACATCCTCCGCTTGGGGAAGCTTCCACCACGTATCCCACTCCTCTGTAAACTCCTTGGTTATACCTATATAACCAATGGGAGCGTCAAACCATACATAGAACACCTGATCCTTATATTCTTCAAGAGGGACAGGAAAGCCAAAGTTTAGGTGTCTGGTAATAGATCTAGGCTTCAGGTTATCAAGGTACCATTTTGTGGTGTTTACAACATACTCTGGCCATTTGTCCTTTCTCTCCTCAAAGAAAGCTTCAAGTTCCTTCTTAAGTTTTGGTACATCAAAAACCAACTGTTTTATATGTGTAAATTCTATATCATGGGATCCGCAATATACACAGCGGGGTTTTATAAGCTGATCTGGAGTTAATACAGCACCGCAGTCGTCGCACTGGTCTCCCCTTGCCAGTCCTCCGCAGTGGGGGCACGTACCTTCTATCCATCTGTCTGCCAATACCCTTCCACAGGAGTTACATCTTGGCATTACCACTATCTCTTCTTTTATGTATCCCCTCTCCCACAGACGATGGAAGATTTCATATGTAAGTTCCCTATTGTGGGGGGAATCTGTGTGTCCCCAATAGTCCACCGATATCAACCACTTCTCCATAAGCTCCTTTATCCTTCTATGGTTTTCGTATGCCATTTCTCTTACGTCTCTCCCCTCTCTATGTGCAGCTACCTCTAGGGGAGACCCGTGCATGTCAGAGCCGCAGATAAAAAGCACTTTCTCTCCCTTCAAGCGCAGAAATCTTGCCATCACATCTGCAGGAAATATACTGCCCACGAAGTTACCTAGGTGTGGTATGCCATGAACGTAGGGAAGAGCTGAGGTTATGAGGTACCTCATGTTAGGAGGATGAGGGTAGGAACCCTTAAGAAGTATGGCTACACAATGTTAACATGAAACCCTTCGAGTGTGATAAACGTATCAGAAGGGTGCTGCCCCACATAAAAAGGGCTGTCATCCAAGAGCTGTACAGGATGGGCTATAAGGTGAAGGATATAGCAAAACTTATGGGTATGACCCCGGCCGCGGTTTCTCAATACATACATGGTAAGAGAGGTAAGGATATTCCTGTGGAGGGTATCAAGGAGCTGGTAAAAAAGATGGAGGAAGGTACTATTACCCAGGAAGATGTGTGTAGGGTGTGTGATGCGTTGGCAGGTAAAGTATCCTAACATGTTATGTATCATTAAGGATGCAAAGCAAACAACACCTTCATATAGGTTGGAGGGATAATACCCCATACTATGAAGGCAACCCTATCAGAGTTAGAGCATATAGCCGATGAGGCAGGCAAGCTCTATGAAAAGGGAATGGAAGCATTTAAGGAAAAGTTAATGGAGTATGGCTTCAGGGAAGAAGATGCAGAAAGATTATACTATATAGAGGATATGATGAGGCGACCTCACAAAAAAATAGCCAGCACTTATCCAAGATCCTACCTAGAGAGGTTCAGAAGGTTATACTACTATCTAACTCTTCTGAGAAGTAGAGGAGAACTCCCAGAGGACAAGGATTATCTTGGAGGTAACGAGCTTGCCCAGACCATTCTGAAAAACGCTTACTATCTTAAAACACCAGAGGGGATATACATAGATAGGAGACCGGAGGACCTGTTCACGCGGGTAGCTGCATTTATAGCCTCTGTTGAAGAGGATGAGGAGAAGGCACGTTATTGGGCAACGAAGTTCTACAGACTGATGTTTGATGGGGTTTTGTCTCCGGCCGGTAGGGTACGAGCGGGTGCTGGGGATTTGTACCGACTCAAGACTTTATCTAACTGCTACTTCTTACAGATAGAAGAGGACTCCATAGAGGGAATATGGAAAACATCCTACCAGATGGCACGCACTTATTCCTATGGAGGTGGTGTAGGAACAGATGTAACACCTCTTAGGCCTAAAAACGCAATTGTACACAACGCATCAAATACCTCAACCGGTCCCACATCCTTTATGTACCTATACTCTCTCACAACTGGTATTATAGGCCAGGAGGGTAGAAGAGGAGCCCTCATGATAACAATAGATGTAAAACACCCAGATGTTTTGCACTTTATACGTGTAAAGAGGGATCCTGATTGGTGGACCAACATGATTATGGATGAAATGAGATACTCAGGCAAGTTTACGGAGGAGCAACTGAAGGAAATTGAGCGTATTGTGGTAAACAATATCCAAATGAGATTCACAAATATCTCAGTGAAGTTTACGGACGAGTTCTTTATGGCGTTAGAGGAAGAGGACAAATATGGAGGGAACAAAATCCTTGTGTATGAAAAGCTTGATGGAACTGTCGTTATGGACGCCTATCAAGACAAAGACATCCACTATTCCCATGGTATTCCATCCAAGGAGCCGGAGAGATATAAGCTGGTGGGAGTCTACGATAGCGTGGAGGGCTTGAAAGAGCTGGGTATAAGTATTACAGAAGAGGATCTTAAAGATCCCTATAAAAGAGATATCTACGGAGACCTGCCCGTAAAGGTAAATAACACCCTCTATGCTATAAGATATGCCGGTGATTTTCTGTTATATTACGGATCACCCAATGTTGGTACCATAAAACGTATAGTAAAGGCTAGAAAGATATGGAACGCCTTTGTAGAGTCTAATTGGAGATCTGCAGAGCCAGGCCTCATATTCTGGAGCCAAATGGTGAAGTATTCCCCTTCAAACTATGTAGGAGCTCCCATAATGGGAACCAACCCCTGTGGTGAGGTTCCCCTAGAGCATGGAGGAGCCTGTGTGCTATCATCGCTAAACCTTCTATCCTTTGTGGATAACCCCCTCACGGAGAAGGCTTCCTTTAACTGGGAGAGATTTGTGGATGCGGTACATACCATTGTAAGGTTCCTGGACGATGTTGTGCAGTGGAATGTATACATGCATCCCCTCGAGGATCAGAGAAGTGCCATGGAAAGACTAAGAAGGATAGGAGCAGGCATAATGGGATTGGCTGATATGCTTATAGCAATGGGAACGGAATACGACAGCGAAGAGGCTATATCTATGATAGAAAAGGTGATGTCTGTTTATGCCAATGAGGCCTATAGATATTCCTCCCTCCTAGCTGAAGAGAAGGGACCGTTCCCCCTGTGGAACTTCCAATCCTATTCAAGGAACCCCTTCTACAGGGAAGTGCTCTGGGATGATGTAAAGGCCTCTATAGAGGAAAGAGGGCTGAGGAATGTAACCCTTTTGTCTGTGGCACCTACAGGCAATACATCCAATTCTACCTTAGCCCTCCGGCTAAATGGAAAAAACTATGTTGGTGTGTCTTCTGGAATAGAACCGGTATTTGCCCTGTACTATACGAGAAGAACAGAGGCAGTAGATACCAAAGTGTATAGAGTATTCCACCCCATAGCTCAGGCGTATCTTGATATGCACGATTTGTCAGAGGCAGCCCAAGCTGCAAAGGAGGATGAACTAAGAAACATCCTACCCCCGTACTTCTTCAGAACGGCTCACGTGATAGATCCTCTTATGAGGGTGAGAATACAGGCAACTGTTCAGAGATACGTTGATGGTTCCATCTCCTCTACTGTTAACCTACCAGAGGATATACACCCAGAAACGGTAGGAAAAATATACAGGGAGGCGTGGAAACAACGATTGAAAGGAATAACCGTATACAGGGAAGGCTCCAGATTTGAGATACTCAAAGCAGAGGGGCAAAGAACAGAGTTCCAGGCATACAAGGACAAAGTGTTTAAGATATATGATGGAGATAGGGTGCTTACATTAAAGGGAGGAGACGTGATAGAGCTGCCAGATGGCAGACTCTCCACCGTTTACCATGCAATAAAGGAGGGGATATTACGACCGAGGAGCTAATACCACGTCTAAGAACGAAGAATCCCTTCTTTGAGGAGGTCAGAAAGGAAACGTTCACTCCACTACTTGAGATACCCCGATCTACCGAGGCAAAATCTTACAATATAGATAACACTCACATTCTCGTACTTTATGAAGTCAAGGATAACTTCCCCATCATATATTCCATTATCATACATGCAAAAAATCCTGAAAAATTAGGAGAACTGAATGTTGTGAGCTCCCTTCTGTCCCTCCTCCTTAGAGCCAGAGTAGATTATGCTGTCATACTTTCTTCTTTGCGGGATACGGGAGTGGAGTTCTATAACAGACTGGCAGACGTTATACAGGAATTTCTCTCTGAGTATGGAGTAATGGAACCCCCGAGAAGGGATGTTACCAAACAGGAAACCATACTTACCTTTACTCTCTCTGCAGAGAAAAAGGAGATAAAGGGCGATGGTGAGCTGTCTGTGTGTCCTGTGTGCGGGGAGCGCACACTTGTAGTGGAAAACGGATGTTACACTTGTATAAACCCAGAGTGTGGTTGGAGCAAATGTGAGGTTTAGCGGGTAACCTGCTTTACTATATCAAGTATTTCGGGGTGTTTTTCTGTGTATTTTCTAACGGGTTCTAGCTTATCTATTAGGTATTCAGCTACAGCGTTTTTAAGATCAAGAGGATGCAGCCTACCTTCCTTGTAATCTTTTTCCAAATCCCTATATGAGTAGTATGTAACCTCTCCTCCATACTTCTTTGGCCTCTCTATGGTGAGGGTGTGCCCCTCCCTTCTAAGAATGATGTGCTTTACAATATCTATGATGGGGTTGTTTTCCGTCTTCTTTTCTGGGCAGTAAGCCCCTCTAACTTTCCTTCTTATGCTTTCAGGATCGTCTGTAACAAAGATGGCCGAGTCCGGAACACTCTTACTCATCTTAAACTCCATCATTACATCTTCAGAGCTGTAGTCCATTCTTCCATCTACCTTTAACCCCATGAGAAGATGGTGATGGATAAGTACGGGTTTCTTCCATCCAAAGGATGGGGCTATCTCTCTGTACATTACGTTCACCCTTCTCTGATCCATTCCAAGCTGGCATATATCTACATCTAGCATTTTTATGTCTGTTGCTTGCATGAGAGGATATATGAGAAAGGCAGCATGCTGCATTTCAGTCTCCTTTCTACCCATAATGGGAGCTGCACGCTTAATTCTTGATATTGTCAGCTTCTTTGAAATTTTTAGAAGTGTTTCCCAGTATTCCATATCTTCTACTAGATCGGATGCCCACACTACTCTTGGATGCCATCCAAGAAGGTTCCATACTTTTACGAAAAACTCCCCCGCTTTCTGAATCCTTTCCATATCACCTCCAAGCTTGTTGTTTAAAAACGCATGCCAATCGGCTATCAACACTATAAAATCTATGCCAGCTTTCTCCAAATCCTTTCCATATTCAGCCCTCATCAGTCCGGTTCCTATATGTGGTATCCCGGATGGTTCAAAACCGTCATATGCCTTTACTGTTCTCTTCTCCTCTAATAGAGATGATAGTTCTTCCTTGGTTACTATCTCCTCTGCTGGGGATGATGTTATAAGAGACAGTCGCTCCTCTATATCCATGGTATACTACGAAACGAAAACCCTTTTTATTCATACCTTAGAGCCTCTGAGGGAGGAAGGCTAGCTGCCCACTTTGCAGGTAAATAGCCAGCCACAATCCCCAATAGTACAGAAAACACCAGAGAACCAAGAATAAGATCCAAACCCATATAAACTCTAAACATAGTGGCACCGGCGCTGGCTGCTATCTTTTCTACTCCAGTTACAATAATACCTCCTAGCAGGATACCTATTATTCCCCCTATTAACCCAAGAGCAGCCGCTTCAGATAGTATTATAAGCATTATCTGGCCATCTGAGGCTCCTATGGCCTTCATAACCCCAATTTCTTTAATTCTCTCAGAAACACTCATGTAGATCGTGTTCATAATGCCTATGGTGCCCACAAATAGGGATATGGCAGCAATAAGAAGCAAAATGGCATTTACCACGTTTGTTATGAGGGATATCCTTTCGTATAGCTGTTTGGTGGTGAGTACAGAAAAGGTGTTCTTTCCCCTAGCCTTTTCCAACGCTCTTTCCACCTTTTTAGATACCCTTTCTACATCTCCGGAGACATCTAATATTATCATATCGTAGCTGCCTTTGCTTTTACCTATAGACTCTAGGTACTCTTCTGGGATAATAACAGCGGTGTCATCCATTCTATTCCCGACACTCTTCATAATTCCGGAAACACGGAACCTTTCCCCGTTAAGTGTAATGTAATCACCCACTCCTATACCCTTTAGATGCTGGGAAGCTAGCAAGTTTCCTAGTACTACTTCCTTTCCTCTTGGAATTCTTCCTCTTTCAAGTTCAAAGGTGCCATCAAATAGGATCTTTAACTGTTTCTTTGGAATAGCCTCCAATGTGGTTATAAGAGTATTATCCCTGTAACTGACCCTCACCGATGTGGTAGCAAGAGGTATTACGTGTTTAATACCAGAAATCCGCTCTAGTGTCTTGATATCTTTTTCTCTGAAGTCTTCTCCTATGAATGCTCCAAAAAGGGTGGTTTCAGTGCCACCGGGGAGGATGATTATCCTGCTGTATCCGAACTTTTCAAACTGTTGCTCTATAAACTTTTGTGTACCAATAGATAGGGATACAAGAGAAAATACGGTTGCTACACCTATTACTATACCAACTACAGTAAGGAAGCTACGTATTTTCTCTCGTCTAAGGTTTCTTATCCCTATTAGAACGAGATCTAGCACGTTTCCACCACCAGAGGCCCGCCAAAAGCAGTATGAATACCAACCAAGGCGTTAAGGAAATAGGGATGCTCACCTCCCTTTCTACAAACCTATCCCCGTACTCCACTCTTATGATGTTTTTTCCGCTGAGTGGGATAAAAACGCTCTCTCCAACTCCTATAACATCAACTACCCTAAATAGTTTCCCGTTAACATAGATTTTTACATTCTGGGTATCCATACTCCCAACGTTTACTATCTCTACCCCACCCTCTCTTTCTATAATGGATATCTCGGGCTCCTTTCTCACAAGGAACGAAAATCTCCACGAGCTATTTACATCCCCCTCTGTACGGAGAGAGAACTCCGCACTATCCTCGTCTGTAACCATAAACTTTAGTGGAAGAGTGATGGATCCTCTAGGATCCAAAGTTACCAGTAACTCCTTCCTTCCTTCCATGGGAAGATCAGACCTTATGGTTAGAAGGAAAGTTAGGGGAATATCTAGCGAGTTTTCCAACCTTAGATTTACCTCAAGGGCGGAGAATGGTACAGGATTGTTGGCCGATGCAGAAACCCTTAATGAGGTGGTATCTTTACATAAGATAAGGAAATTCTTTTCATAGTCGTCTATTCTTACCCTGAATAGTTCTAATCCATTTTCACATATAGGAACAGCCTTTACTTTTACCTTTACATTATCAAGCTTTCCAGAGTACACAGGTGTTTCCAGGGAGGGATTTACGTAGACCGTCCCTTCTT
The DNA here is from genome assembly GCA_015521515.1 of Candidatus Iainarchaeum sp. Taxonomy (GTDB): domain Archaea; phylum Iainarchaeota; class Iainarchaeia; order JAADDC01; family JAADDC01; genus WANZ01. The sequence continues at coordinate 8,356 of WANZ01000013.1, read as the reverse complement.
TGCCGGGCCATTTGACGTGTAGCTCAAGGGTAGAAATCCTCCCCCTGTAGATATCCCCAGAAAGGGATATGTAGGGATTGGTATCCACCTTTAGCTCTATAATGAGGGGTTCCTTATAGTAGGATCCGTTCTCATCGTATGAGATGTATGTCTGGATTCGGTAGATACCAGGTTTTGTATCATTGGACAGTCTAAGCGGTATTCTATAAGATGCGGTGCCCATTACATCCCCTATTTCAATTCTCCTTTCTTCCAACAAACCGGGTGGTATTTTTATTTCTACGTTTGAGGCATTTCCTGAGAGAGATAAGATGATATCAAACCTATCTCCAGGACTTATGATGGCCGGAACGGTGAATACGTTTACCTCTAGCGCCATTGCTAGGGGAATCAAGAGCAATGCGATCCACCTCATACAATTTCACCATCCTTTATGTGTACTATTCTCTCCGCCATGGAAGCAACCTCTGGATCATGGGTTACTACAATAAGTGTAACACCCTTCCTATTAAACGACTTTAGTAGCTCCATGACCATCTTTCCATTTTTGCTGTCAAGGTTGCCTGTGGGTTCATCTGCAAGGATTAGCTTTGGATTATTTGCTAGAGCCCTAGCGATTGCTACCCTTTGTTTTTCTCCCCCTGATAGCTTTGTGGGAAGGGAGAAGAGTTTATCCTCCAGACCTACCTCTTTTAGTAGTGATACTGCCCTTTCTTCCCTTTCTTTAGAAGGTATACCATCAAACACCATGGGTAGCTCCACATTTTCTCTGACTGTTAGGGAAGGTATGAGGTGGAAGGCCTGAAAAACGAATCCTATTAACCTCCTCCTTAGTATTGTTCTGTCCTTTTCCTCCAACTCCTCCACATTATAACCCCCAATGTTAACTCTTCCCCTATCTGGTGTATCCAACAGTCCTATGATATTTAGGAGGGTGGACTTGCCCGATCCCGACGGACCCATAATGGCTACAAACTCCCCCTCTTCAACGGATAGTGTTACCCCTCTGAGGGCTGGTTCCCTCCCATAGAACTTCCAAACATCCTCCAACTCTACCATCATAGCTCTTTCCCCAGTGATAATAGTTGGGCCAGAAGCGACTCCAGCTGAATCCTCTCGTTGGCTCCCTCTACTAGCCTAAATTCATATTCTCCTATAATGTCAACCAGCTTTACCTTCTGCCTATCTGAAATATCCAAAGAAAACACCTCCCTGTGCATCTGTCTTATAATATCCTCCCCGCTCATCCCATAATCTATCATAAGCTTGTTAAGCATCTCTCTAGCCTTGAAGAAATCCCCTTTTATAGCGTAGGACATCATGTCCCTCATCTCCTTTGGTTTCGCCCTAGCTGCCACCTTGTATACCAACTCCTCATCTATGGTATCGGATATGGCAGCCGTTGCCTGGAGGGTGTTTATAGCCCTTCTCATATCTCCTTCTGAAATGTAGACAAGTGCGTTGAGTGCTTCCTCAGTTATTTTTAGCCCCTCGTTATCGGCAATATATTTTAACCTCTCCTTTATCTGATCCTCTGATAGAGGTTTAAACCTGAAAAGAGCACACCTTGATTGGATGGGCTCTATGATTTTTGAGGAGTAGTTACAAGAGAGTATGAATCTTGCCGTTGATGCATACTTTTCCATAGTTCTTCTCAATGCGTTCTGGGCATCTGCTGTGAGGGCATCTGCCTCGTCAAGGAATATAATCTTAAACCTAGCCCCTCCCATGGGAAGGGTACGAGCAAACTCCTTTATAGTCTCTCTAACCACGTTTATACCTCTATCATCAGAAGCATTCAATTCCAAGAAATTTTGTTGAAACGAATCTCCAAATATCTCTCTTGCTAGGGCTATAGCAGCTGTGGTCTTTCCTGTACCTGGGGGACCGGCAAATAGCAGGTTGGGCATCTCCTTCTTTTCAGCATAGGCTTTCAGCCTTTCTACTATCTCCTCTTGTCCTATCATCTCATCCAAGGATTTTGGCCTGTATTTTTCCACCCATGGGAGGTGTTCCTCCATGACCCTCACCCTTTTATTGCCATCGTTTCCATCCTTTATGGATGGACAGAAGGATAGTTAAAGGGATACTCTACTATGGAGGCGCGGTGGTATTATCCCTCCTTTTTGCTTACGTTACATACTATATACTTTCTTTTATATGGCCCCTAGTATACCCTGAAAGTGCAAAGTACCTCCCCTACACCAGCCCCTTTGAAACACCTGTGCACTGGGTAGTTCCACCTGCCGTGGCCCTCTTCATTCTCTATATGTTTCCCTACATAGAGGGCTCCTTGAGACCAGAGTCTATTACAACACTGATATTCCTGCTATTTCTTGTATTTTTCTCCTACTATGTTGGTGTTATAGGCTTTTACTTTTATGCATACGGAAATATTACCCTAGTAAACATGATTTTCCAGTATTTTCTTTATGTGCCCTACTGGGGTGCCGTTGGAGGTGTATTGGGTGCGTGGGTTGCAGCAAGGTTTTTAAAGAGATGGCAGCACCCAATTCATTCATGAGGAGGGATGGACAAATACACTGATTTTTCCTCTCAGAACGAAGAAAAGGTTCAATCCTTTTGGGAAGAAAATAAAGTTTATGAGGAGTTAAAGCGCAGGAGGAGAGGTTCCAAACCCTTCTTCTTTATGGATGGCCCTCCCTATGCTACAGGAAGCATCCATCTGGGAACGGCCTGGAACAAGATCCTGAAGGATGCATACATTCGTTTCTACCGCATGGAGGGTTACGACGTATATGACAGGCCAGGCTATGATGTGCATGGCGTTCCTATAGAGAACAAAGTGGAAAAGGAGCTGAACATTTCAGGAAAGAAAGATATAGAGGAAAAGATAGGTATCCAGAGATTTGTGGAGCTGTGTAAAGCCTATGCTACCGAACACATTGACCTCATGAATAGGCAGTTCAAAAATTTGGGAGTGTGGATGGATTGGGACAACTACTATGTAACTATGGACAGAGAGTATATAAATGCTGCTTGGTGGACCTTCAAGGCAGCAGAGAGGAAAGGCCTCCTCTATAGAGGGAAATATCCTGTTCATGTATGCCCCCACTGTGGTACTGTTGTCTCGTTTGCAGAAATAGAGTATAAAGAGCTAGAAGATCCATCCATTTATGTAGCTTTTCCTACAAAGGAAGGTTTTCATCTTCTGATTTGGACTACAACACCATGGACACTCCCTGCAAATGTAGCGGTGATGGTACATCCGAAGGAAACGTATGTAAGGGTGGAAGTGGATGGAAAGGTTTATGTTCTTGCGGAGAAAAGGCTAGAAGATGTGGCCAAGGAGTTAGGATGGAAGGATTACAAGGTAATAGAATCCTTCCCTGGAAGCAAGCTAGAAGGATTGGAGTATGAGAGCCCATTGAAGGAGGAAGTACCCATCCAGAACTTTCCACACAGAGTAGTACTATCAGAAAGGTTTGTTACCATGGAAGAGGGTACAGGCCTTGTACATACTGCTCCTGGACACGGAAGAGAAGATTTTATAGTGGGAACTGAGTACAATCTACCTGTTTTATCTCCTGTGGGAATTGACGGAGTATATACCGAGGAGGCTGGTAAGTATAGGGGTATGTATGTGAAGGAAGCAGACAAGGTTATTATTGAGGATTTGAAAAAGAAAGGATTCCTTGTGGGAGAAGGTAGGATAAAACACCAGTATCCTGTGTGCTGGCGCTGCAAAACACCCCTCCTATTTATCTCTGTAGACGAGTGGTTCTACGCAGTAGAACGTATAAGAGACAAGATATACGAAGAAAATGAAAAGGTGTACTGGTATCCTCCGTGGGCAAAGGATAGATTTGCAGATTGGATAAAGAATCTTAGAGACTGGCCTGTTTCCAGACAGCGATACTGGGGTACACCTGTACCTATCTGGATATGTGAAAAGTGTGGATATAGAGAGGTGTTATCCTCCCTTGAGGAATTGGAAGAAAAGAGCGGAAAGAAGGTAGAAGACCCCCATAGGCCGTGGATAGATAAGATTACATACAGCTGTCCGAAGTGTGGGGGTGTGATGAGAAGAGTAGAGGATGTATTGGACGTATGGTTTGACTCAGGCATTACAACATGGGCAGCACTAGGGTATCCCAAGAACAAGGAACTTTTTGAACGATACTGGCCTGCAGATTTAGAAATCGAAGGTGTTGATCAGATAAGGGGCTGGTGGAATTCCCAGATGATAACGAGTGTGATTGTGTTTGATAGAGCCCCCTACAAGAGAGTGACTATGCATGGATTTGTGCTAGATGTGCATGGCATAAAGATGAGTAAGAGTCTAGGTAACGTAGTAACACCAGAGGAGGTTATCCAAAGATATTCAAGGGACGTGCTAAGATTTTACCTGCTTCTACAGCCTCTAGGAGAGGATATGAATTTTGATTGGGAGAAGGTCAAGGATGCTTATAGGGATCTAAACATTATATGGAACCTTCACAACCTTTTGAAACGCTTCATAGAGCAGGAAAGACCCCATCTGGAGGAAGGCCTCACATCCTATAGAGCAATAGAAGATAAATGGATACTATCGAGGTTACATTCTGTTTTGAAGGAGGGGAGGGAGCTTATAGAAAAGTTACAGCACTTCAAAGCCTTGAAGTTGTATAGGGACTTCCTCGTAGAGGAGGTTAGCAAGACATACGTAAAGATGGTGAGAGACAGGATGAAAGGAGGAAAGAATGATCCTAATAGATATGGGGCTTATGAAACACTCTATGAGATTATGAAGCACATGATACCAGCTCTGGCACCCTTTATCCCCCACATCTCTGAGATGATGTACCAAAACATCTTACGTCCCTACTTAAAGGAAGTTAGTGTTCACCTGTTGTCTTATCCCAAACCTAAGGAACATCTCATGGACAAGTCTCTTGAAGAGAAGATGGAAAGGATGCTTTCTGCCGCAGAGGCAGTGTTTGCACTACGTCATGAGGTAGGTATTAGACTAAGATGGCCGGTTAGGTATGTATATGTGGAAGGTGTGGAGATGGAAGACCTGAAAGATGTATTTTTGCGCTATGTGAATGCTAAGGAGTTAGGAGTGCCTGAAGATGAGGCCGTGTGCAAATCCTTTAACGGTGGGAAGGTATGTATACCCAGGGAACTTGACAAGGAACTATTCCGAGAAGCCCTTGCAAGGGAGGTATTGAGAAGGATTCAACAAATGAGAAAAGAGCTATCCCTTCTTGAAAAGGATAGGATTGTATTGGAATTGTGGGGAGATAAAGAAATTGTAGAAGCTGTGGAATCTAATAGGGATCTCATTATGCAAAGAGGTGGAGTGAAGGACCTAATCATTACGAATACCAGAACAGTAGAGGGACTAGAGAAGGAATTTGTAATAGAGGGTTACTATGTAAGAATAGTTATCACTCCCCTTTCCTCATAAGGGCGTAGAAGAATCCTATGGTTTTATGTCTGTGGGGCCACGCCCGCCTTGTACCCTTTAAGAAACCTTGTGAGTAAGGCTTTTCCAACTGTATAAGCTCTGCTTCTGTTTCTTTTAAGAACCATTCAACATTGTCCTCATTCTCCTCCTTGAATATAGAACATGTAGCATACAGAATTTTACCTCCCTCCTTTAGAAGCTTCCACCCAGCTATCAGAAGTTCTCTTTGAAGTTCAATAAATTCCTTTATATCACTCTCCTCCCTTATTCTCCATCTAAGCTCCGGATTCCTTTGCACGGTTCCAGAGGAGGTACAAGGAGCATCCAGCATAACCCTGTCTGCAATTCCTTCCCCTAGTGTTTTTGGCGCCTCTCTACCGTCCTCTATGATAATATCCACTATATTAACTCCAGCCCTTTTGAGCAACTCCTTCATTCTTTCTACTCTTTTCTCGTTTATATCTATTGCATATATTTTCCCTCTGTTTTTCATAAGTTCAGCCATATGTTCTGTTTTACCTCCAGGAGCTGCTGCAAGATCTACAACAGTTTCTCCTGGCTGTGGATCGAGTATCAAAGATGCTGCCGCTGCTGCTTCCTCCTGCACGATGACCTTCCCCTCCTTAAAAGGCTTGAACCTCTCCAGGTCTAGGGAAGAGAATATTTTTACTACTGTGGGAACAACATCGCTCCACTCATATTTCACTCCCTTAAGAAAACGCTCAATCTCCTCCCTTGAGGATTTTAGAATATTTATTCTTAGTGTGAGAGGAGGAGGTGTATTAATATACTTCAAGAATGCCTCAGTCTCCTCTCCCAGTAATTCCTTTACCTTCCTTGCGTAGAGAGGAGACACCTTGTAGGTTAGCATAAGTTGTTCCTCTTCACTTCCCGGCTTTAACTCTGTAGCTGCTAAGTTATCCCACTGCTCCCAGAAAAAGGTAGATGCATAGGGATGGGACCGTCTTCTGATTTCACCTGCCAGAACGCTTCTTGCTAGCTTTAGTTGCTTCTTTGATAAATCTCTTTCTCTAAGCAACTCTATAGCCAACCTTGTGGCATTTCTCAGGGTTTCATCTAGAAGGTATACATTTCTTACCCCAGTAACACGTTCTATCATTCTATCGTATATACCAAGATTTCGCAAAATAGAATAGAAAACAGCTGTAGCAAACCTTTCTTCACCTTCTCTCATTTTGTATTTCCTAAAAGCCCGTCTCTTTGCATCTTGGCTAGGCTTTATTCTCTCTGCTAGTATAAGCGCATCTAACACTCCCTTTATGCTCTCTCTCAGAGACATACTTCATCAACCTGTATAGACGTTTAAGGAGAAATCTTTTCTCTCTATCCTCTAGTCTTGCCCTATCTAGGAAGTTGCTCACCTCTTCCATAGCCCATGTGTCTACGAGATACGGGATTCCAACCTTTGTTCCAAAACCATAAGTATACAAAACAGGATCTTCCCACGATATGGGCACTCCATATATAATGTTTGCAATGTATGCCAGTCCCCTAAGGGTGTTTGCTCCTATTCCATCTACCATTAGAAGCTGCTGAAAGTTTTCTACTTCCTTTGCAATGTAAAGAGCTCTCTCGTTTATTTTCCTAGGTATTTTTAAATAGTAGGGCAGCTCTATCCTCTCTCCAAAAAGGGTTGTTTGCCCGGGAGCCATCTTTGAAAGGGTTATGACGGTGTAAGATATCTTATTTGGAGGCATATCTTGGACGATGTCCACTATGGCTTCCTTTAACTCCTCATTCTTGTGGTTGAACACCAGAGCAGCTCTTCCCCTCCTCCCCTGAACTCTTTCATCCTCAAGCCAGTGATACCTTCTTGCCATTCTCTCTTCTATGTTCATACCTTGATTTATGATGGTTGCAAGATCCTCCGTATATACAATACCATGGAAGTATATGCTGTATCCATCCTGAAAGGCTACACTATCAAACTTTAATGCTCTCTTCGAACGCTCTCTCCACTCAGAAGGCACTTCCACCTTTCCCTTACCTGCAACCACTTTAATAGGAGAGTCTCTGGGCAATCCTTCCATAAGTGCTTTCAGAGTTACGGTTGTGGCTCCTGAGAACTGCCACTCAAACCCCATAAGAGAGGAGAATGTCTGAAACCATAGAGGATCACCAAAGCGTCTAACCGTCTCCTCTGCTCCGATTTCCTCGGCCATATAAAGTATTACTGCAGGTGCAAGTCTCCTGATGTACCTGTAGTGCCACACTGGTCCGCTGGCTAGCCTAAGTTCAGCCTCCCCCACCCTCACAACCAATATTTTAGAGAACCTTCTTTTAACCTTGGCACAGCAACCTTCCTCTAATTCCCATGAAAATTTAACCCGTCTTTTAAAATAAGGATAAATCCTTTATTTTTGCTATTAGTGCAAATAACCCTTTGTTTTGAGTCTATAACACTCCTTCAAGCTTAACTTCGTTTCTCTAACAAATCCGCCTCTATAACCACATTTTGAACACCCACATCATTTCAACCCCAGATTAGTCTGATTTGAACACGTAGACGAACCGATTTCTATAACGCTCGAAACAAAGTTTCAACCCCAGATTAGTCTGATTTGAACTAGCGGTCTACCGGGCTCTCTATCTCATCGAGAAGCTCAATTTCAACCCCAAATTAGTCTGATTTGAACATAGACCTTGGGGTTCCCGTGGTGGTTTGAGTAGTTTCAACCCCAAATTAGTCTGATTTGAACGCGTTACAACGACGCTTATGGTGTTGGTGTCGGTCGTGTTTCAACCCCAAATTAGTCTGATTTGAACGGTAAGGGAGGTGGAGAACGATGAACCCGAAACTGTGTTTCAACCCCAAATTAGTCTGATTTGAACTTCTGAAATGAACAGAAATGAGTAATCCTGTTCAAAGTTTCAACCCCAAATTAGTCTGATTTGAACAAAGCCCCCAAACCCGCGCTCTTC
>WANZ01000012.1 GCA_015521515.1 Candidatus Iainarchaeum sp. | reverse complement strand
GGGCTAGCTACTGGAATTACACTGTGAGCATTCCTGCCTCTGTGCTGGTGGAGGGGAACAACCTGTTGGCGTGTTGGGTGGCCAACGGTGGGGAGAATGCCGGTACTGGAGGTGGTTACTTTGATGTGGAGGTGGAGGTGACGTATGAGAAGACGTTATCCACCACTACCCAGATCTGGGTAAGGGTTCCCTCTATACCTGCCGGGACTTCCACTATCTATATGTACTATGGAAACCCGGCAGCTACAGCCAATATACAGGATTTAAATACCTTTGAAAAGTTTGAGTCCTATACCATAACTCTACCTACCCAGACAGTGGCAGGTGAGTGGTTCTGGTTTGACTTCAACTCACCCTTCAGCGGTACGCCTGTTGTTATTGCGCAGCCAGATACCACATACAACGGAGCCCAAGAGTTAACCTTAAGGTTGAGAGACATCAATACAACGGGATTCTACATTAGACAGCAGGAACCATCAAACAGAGACGACATCCACGCATCAGAAGCTGTTCACTACTTTGCTGCATTACCAGGCTGCTGGAAGATTAGAGGTCTAAACATCACATTCTGTGCAGGCAGATTTGAAACCAACATATGGGAACCCGGAGATGTGGTGTATACAGGACCATCAAATACGGTTACATTCCCCATAACCTTTGCTACTACTCCAGTAGCTCACGTTCAGATGCAGGATTATAACTATACCGGCTTTGTAAGGACAAGAATATACTCCGTTTCCACAACAGATCTCTCCACTAACCCGGAGCCAGAAGGGGGTATAACCACCGTTCCCTCCACATGGGTAACTCTAGGATGGATGGTCTTTGAACGAACAACCACCACAGGCTATGAGAGTGGTATATATCCCTCTTGTGACGCAGATGTGGGTGCTGGTACATGGTGTACCATCACCTTCACCAACACATACACAAACCCATCCGTTATTATGCATGCCCAAACTGGTATAGGCGGTGATTCCTTCGGATTAAGAGGGAGAAATCTCTCCTCTACTTCGGTGGATGTAACAATAGAGGAGGATCAAACTGCAGACACGGAGCAGTCCCACGTAGCAGAGGACATTGGATACACAGTGATTGAGGAAGGCACATACTATCTTACAAAGGTAGTAAGTGATCCTCCGTCTTACAACGTCGGGAGCGAAGAAACTGTAAACGGTTCCTATCTTTGGGTAAGGGAGTATCCCTTCAAAGGCTATCTAGTGGGTGTGATAGAATACAACGATAATGGAAACTGGATCCTTGTAACAACAGACTTTAATACTTTCCAGACATGGGATGGCTTCGTAGACTTATCCTCCTTCTGGGTAGACTGGAACACGTGGGGAGCCAACCAGGGTATCTACAGAGCTAGGGTGTTTGCACACAACGTATATGGAGAAGAGTTAAACAGTTTTGGAACTCCCTTGGAGGCTTACTACATCTTTGAGGTAGGTCCGCCACCTATAGACTTTACTATTACTGACTTCCGCCTCTACGAAGCCAATACACGAACTGGAGGTACATTCATAGACTCTGGATTAGAAAAGACTTACTACCTTGAGGTAAACAAATCCTATCGCCTTGAATTCGATGTTACTCTAAGCCCCTATAGCTATGATTGGAATGTAGCAGACTCTAATGTATATGCGTCCGAGCTAAATATCGACTGGAATGTGTACGATATCTGGTATACCATCTCTTCAGACTTTAATGGAGGTGTGTTCGATGGAAATGTAGAGTGGAATACAGCTCAGGGAGGCACTGTTAGTGCGTCCCAGACAGCCACATTCAAATTCCTGCTCACTCCTACCAACGAGGGGGATTATAACCTCTACCTCTTCGTAGAGCATATACTTGACAGCGATTCTAACTGGGTTAGGATAGTATCCTTTGTGCCTGATACTGTTCCTCCCAATCCAATAGAATATAACTTGCTCAACATTGATACCAATCAAGTAGGCTGGGAGATAAACGTTATTAGAACATTTGAGCAGGCCAAAATCTATGCTACATGGGATGAGGACATTAACGAGGCTTATGTGGAGTATAACTCTACCTCTCCCCTCCTAATAACCTCCACTATCGTCCCCTCTGGCAACTACACAGAGTACACGTTTAACATAACCAAGTTCTGGCTACTTGGCCCACACGTTGCAAAGATATACGCCTCAGATCTATCAGGGAACTGGAGAAACGATCTGAACTACCTAATCTTCAACGTATGGGGATTGGCAGATGTTAATGGGGCAGAATTGAACACTTCCGCTGTATACGAAGGCAATACCGTAGAAATAAGGGCCACTGTGGTGGATAGAACAGATAATAACAGCCCAATATCTAACATTATTGTTTATTTCGATATAAATGGAACGTTACTAACCGCCACAACAGACAGTAACGGAGAAGCTAACATTACATACACCTTCACATCCGCTGGTACCTATGAGATCAATGTATACACAGAGGGCAACCTTGCACGCTATTATCTCCCTGGATTGTCCCAAATCATCGAGCTTAATGTATACGAACTTGTACCTCCTGACTACAACAATGTAACATATCCTACAAAGATACACAGAGGCGAAGTATTTGAGGTAAATGTGCAATGGATAGACAATCACAAAGTAACCGAGACAAACCTCTACGTTAGGAAAACACCCTCCGCACCATTCCTAACAGGATGGAACTATAGAAGGGCTATATACGTCTCCTCTCCAGCAGACATAAACGAATATCAGGTGTTGATAGTATTCGACTCAAGAAGTCTCATACTGGATGGGAAGATGAACAGTGATTGTTCAGATATTAGAATTACCCTTGCGGATGGAACCACAACACTCCCCTATTGGATAGAAAGAGGATGTGGCGAGACCAACACCTTTGTATGGTTTGAAGCAAATCTTACCAACGGAAGTAACATGTTCTACCTCTACTATGGTAATAACTCTGCTACTTCAGAGTCTAATATCGATGCCGTAATGATACCAGGTATTCACCTTACAACTGGCAGATGTACAGATGCAACCCTATGTAATTACACAGACAATCACAATGAATTTGACCAGATAAGAGCTACGATGCCGTCCATTGATGGCAGCGGGTATGTAACGGAGGTAAACCATGATCTAAATCCCTTCGGATCAAGTGACAACTACTATTCCAGGTACAGATTCATATTTGTGGCCCCTACTGCAGGAACGTACACCTTCTACACAAACTCAGACGATGCATCGGAAGTAGGTGTTTGGATAGCCGATGGATATGGAGGTGGACTCACAACACCCTCTCCACATCCCTTCGGCGAACATAATGTAGTATCTTACTGGTATGGCGGTCATGGAGCAACAACGGCATGTAGTACCGGTGGGGTTGCCGGCAGTATATCCCTTAACTCAGGAGATACCATATGGATAGACTACATGCAATCTGAATGGCTAGGAGGGGAGCTTGCCCAGTTGTGTGTATCCATAAATGGAGGTACTGCTCAGCTGGTATCTACATCCAACTTCTCCCTATATGCAAGGAAGTACATAACCCCCGATCCCTCTGTTACGGTAGGTGCAGAAGAAACCGATTGGGTATTGGTTGACACTAATACAAACATAGACTCCAACAATGTAGTTGTAACACTTGAATGGAATGTTCCAACTACTGAACCCCTTGGAGGTCACCAGTGGAAGGAAAGGGGGAAGGACTGGAGTGGTAATGTAACAGAAACTAATATCTATGAATTTAATGTATGGGGGTGGGCTATAGTAGCCGATTCCTACGTAGATCCTCCCTCTGTAAATCCAGATCAGAATGTTACCATGTTCTGTAAGGTCATTGACAAGGATACGAACATTCCACTCAACACATACGATGTAAACTTCTACTGGGATGGTAATTATCTAGGAACGGTAGAAACCAACATTGAAGGGTGGGCTAGCTTTGAATATAATGTTGGTAGTGTCACTGGTTTGCACTCATTTTCCTGTGTTATAGGCAGTGAACCCCTCATGCTATACGATCCCTATCCAGGACAAGATAGTGCAGTTGAAACGGTAAATGTTACAACATCTTCCGACACAGACCCGCCAGATGCGGTAGAGTGGAATGTGATAGACCTTAACCTTTCAAGGGAAGGTAAGGAGATCAACATATATAGAGGCGATGAGCTGAACTTCTGGAGTGTATGGGATGAGAATCTACAGAGGGCATGGGTAGAGTACAGCCCTGATGGTGTTACAGATACCAACTTAGAGGCTAATGTAGACCTTAACAGGGCATACGCAATTATGTACACATCCACATGGAGTAGAGGGCTTCACACCCTCCTAATGAGAGGCATGGATGATGCAAATAACATTTCCATCGATGCAAACTCTGCAGAGGTGAATGTATTCGTCTGGGTTACATCAAATGTAGAATGGGTATCACCCACAGGTACGGTGGATAGAACTGCAGATATGAATGCTGTATGCAGGGTATACGAGGGAGATACAAATGTAGGCATCCCCAACTACACGGTGTACTTCTACTCCTCCTACGGAGGGGGTACATTCCTCGGATCTGCAGATACCAACAGCGATGGATACGCCACACTCTTTGTAGATCTAAACAACTACTACGGAACCTACACCTTCTGGTGTGAAATACAGGATGATCTAACAAGATACTATGAGGCAAATATCTCCACAGACTCTACAACCATAACAGTGGCTGCCATAAACCTTAGAGCTACAAACGTGGATGTAAACATTACCTCTCCACCTAGAGAGGGAGATCTCATACTCATAGAGGGCAACATTTTGAACGAGTATGATCCTGTTGACACAAATGTTGAAATACGAATAGAAAGGAATGAAGGAAACTTTACACTGTTTGAGAGCTATAGAGTATTCCATAGCTTTGCCTCAGGAGAGGAGAATACATTTACATACGTATGGTCTACATATCCAGGAACATACAGGATATTCATAGTGGCAGATCCGGACAATACAGTTTCGGAGGAGAATGAGCTGGACAACAACACCTACATAGAGCTAAATGTACAGTCTTGGACGGTACTCTATGGTGAGGTTAACCTTGATGCCGTACTCGGCGGGGGTGCAGACGTATTCTACAACTGGGAAGGACTTGACGGTATTGCTATCTTCTATGACAGCGATTACTCCATCGATATAGATCAGATCAACCCGCTAAACGATGTAAACGATCTAAGACTAGCTGATATTGTTCTTAACATGTATGGTAGTTGGGATTCCATAGAGTACACCTACGATAGTAATAGAGATGGGAATATCGACAATTTCTACACCTTTATCATAGGTAACAGAGCAGTAACTATGCCTGTAATATATGAAGATAATTGGCCCGTGGGCATAGGATTTGTAGGCACCGCCTTTGATGGCAACCAACCCATTGTATTTGTCACAGAAATACGCAAGGGGAGTAGCTGCTCATATGGAGTATGTGACTACGTAGTAAGAATACCCGCGCTCCTTAGGGACCAATCCACTGCCACAAGCAGGATAGGTCTGAAGTTTATCCCTCAGTAGAATGTAACCACCCAGTAATCGTTAATTAACCTTGTGGGAAGGCAATACCTTTAAGTATGGGAAATACTAACTCTAATTGACCCTATATAAAGGAGGGTGAAAGACGTGAAGGGACAGGTAGCAATCGGAACCCTTGTGGTATTTATAGCGCTGGTGATAACAGCGGCCCTTGCAGCTGGAGTACTTGTGGCTGCCACACAGAATGCCCAGAGCAAAGCTGAGGCTGTATACGGAAAAACGCTGGAAAAGGCCACGTATGCCTTTAAGTTCAGAGGTGTAGAGGGTCTTACAACGGCAGACGACAGCAACATAGAGTATGCCATCTTCTATATAGAGCTCGCCCCAGGTTCCGGCGAAATAGACCTAGAGGATGTTACAACCATTTGGAGGGCAGCAAACGGAGCAGAGTACGACGAATATGACTTTAATACAACCTCTGTAGATCTGAACACAGCGGCACTATCCAGCTCCAATCCATTCACCGCAACACTGGCAGCTGGTAAGTTTTACGTGGTTGGAAACAGAACATCTGCCAACGAGGCAACACCAGACAGGTATGTAGAATCTGGTGAGCTTTACGCCATAGCAATAAAGCTTCCAGCAACTCTTGACGAAGGTGAAGACTGGCAGATAACAGTAAGGGCACCCTATATCCAGGATACTTCAGTAGATGGTATAGCACCTGAGGTGCTACAAAGCGGCAGAATAGAGAAGTTGGCATAAATAAAATCTCTTCCTTTCCCTTTTCTTTTCCATTTATATTGCAAAAGCCGAGATATCTATTATCAACCCAAACCTTGGCTCCACACGGAACTTTATAACCTTTGTGACATCCCTTTCTGCCTTCCAACGCTTCACATAGATTACATTCTTTATATCGTCACCCACAACCTCCTGTTTTAATTCTAGGTAATTATCTGCAACCTCTCTTAGCTGTTCCATAAGCTTCACATCCATATTACCAGGATCGTAGGTGATAATGATGCTCCTTCCCTTCTGGATAACCTTCTTCAAGAAATTGATAAACTGGAACACTTGAGACTCCCTTAATGGCTCATCGGGCAGCATAAGGTTAATGGAATCTATAATAGTAACTTCATTAATGAAAAGGAACTCCGCTCTCATCAAACGTTCAAGCAGGTCCTTCTTCTTTTTAAGCTTCTTCGCAGAGGGTGGAAAAACGGGGAAGAACATCAGTCTCCTCTTTACTAGGTAGGGTAGCACATTGTATCCTAGCGATTGCATCTGTCTAAGGAATCCCTTGGTGGATAGCTCCGTGGAAAGATAAGTTACTGTATGTCCGTTTTCTAGCAATCCAAAGGCTATTCGTTGTGACAGTATACTCTTTCCTGATCCATCTTCTCCCTCTATGATGGTTATGGTTCCTGGTGCTATGCCACCGCCTAGTCTCCTTCCTAACTCATCTCTCTCCAGATTTATAGAGTACATCGGTGTCTCACCTGCTCATAATATCCTTTATTGATAGGATGTATTCCAGCACTCTATTGTGTTCTTCTGGGTCTAATTGCACATTTACCATCTCTGGCTCCAGATCTACCCGTATTCCCTCTGCATACCTCTTTAGTACATCTGCTACTTCCTCCGATATCCACCTAATCTCCACATAGTATCTTAGTAGTTCCTCTATTCCACTGTGGCCCACCTTTTCTACCATAAAACGTGCCCAATCCATTAGCACCTCTATCACCTTGGGGTTGGTTAGATCTACATAGGAAAGCACCGTTTCTTCCTGCGATTCTTTAGTTTCCTTCTTCTCAACCTCTACCACCACTGGTTTTTCTTCCACTTCTTGCACTCTCTCCTCCATTTTTTCCTTTCTCAACGGCAGCGCCTTTTCCTCCTCATCAAGGAAGGGGTTTAGCTGGTTCATTACTATCTCATATATGGAAGCCAACTGGCTCATAGTCTTTTCCATCTCTTCCAACTTCCCATTAACACTCTTTACGCTCTCTTTAACCACATTCAACGCATCTTCCAATCTCTCCACCTTCTTCTCCAAGTCCTCTACCACGATATTAAGGTCTCTTCCCTCATTCTTTGGCTGTGTCTGCTGAGGCGCTGGTCCTATGGATATAGCTGGTTTTGGGGGCGGTGTTTGAGGGGTTTCCTTCTTTTTTAGGAAGTCAAACACATTCTCACCTCCTAAGGGAATATTTTCACTATCTTTCCTTCAAATCCTCTTGGGAGCATGAGCTCCTTTGATTCCTTATATCCTTGGGCATGTCCCATCTCTAAAGTTATAGAGGATGCTGGATAGAGGGGGGATCTCAATCTGTAAAAGATCATTATCTCCTGATCCCTTAGAAGAGATACGGTATCTCCTTTATCATAACAATCCGTCCAAAGTACAGTATAGAAGGATCCTATACGGGGATCTGACGAGTTTGGAGGAAATGGGTCCATAACATAAGTGATATAGTCCAAGGAGTACCTGTTTAATCTCCTCATAGCATTGATAAGAGTGGCTCTGCAGGCTGGTTGCGGAGGAGAATCACCATTTGAAATATAGTCTGCTATAATAATTAGTTCGTTCCTTTCTGGATCACCATTTACATCTGAGAACTCTGTAGGAAGATCTTCTGGTTTTACGTATCTAATACCTTCTAAAGCCTCATCTTCCGTAATCACACTTAAGGTAGTTTTCTCAAGATTCATTGGATTGGATCCGGGATAGAGAGCAGCCTTTATAAGCAAATGGGTCACACACCTCTCAGATCCACAGATATTTGTTACACCCTTCACCTCCTTTATCATAACTCTATCCAATAACATCCTTTCCTGTTCCTTTTGAATTGATCTTGCCTTCACTCTCAATTCATCTGCCGTTTGCACCAATAGTATTGCCACTACAACGGCTGTAAGTATAATGGCGATCATCACAAGAATGGTGCCTATTCCACTCTGGCCTTCCATTCCCTAAGATGTGGGTGCTGCCCGTTTAAAAGATGGGTGTGAACTCTTCAAACAATTTAACTACCCCGTAGTAATTTCAACAGCTCCAGAGGTTGGTGTAATTAAGGCTACTGCTATATCCGTTAAGTAGTACACAATGAGCAGTCCTAACACAAGGATTACATAGTGGAAGGTTGCTCCCACCTTCAATCCACCGTCTAACACTTTTATCATAATAGATAGTATCACTGCTTCCACCGCAAAAATATACACCATCATATTAACCATGGGCCATAGATTTACATTGAAATTCAGGGCAAAATTTATCATGGCTGCTGCTTCTCCCTCCATTATAGAAGCAAAGGTATTCTTTAGCATGTCAAACATGGAGGCTAATGCCTTGACAGCCAGAAACACACCCAACGCAACTCCCCAGTAGGTTCCATATATCATACCTCTTGCCCCTCCTGCCGTCTGGGATCTTAGCTTCCTTGCATCCAGCAAAACATGTAGCTGATCTCCAATAATGTTTCCTGTAGCCTTTGGATCTGCACCTGCATAAAGGGCTTTTACGAACAGCTCATTAAACTTTGTGAGTATGGCAGAACCTAACTCCTTAGAAAACAGTCTAAAGGAAGTAAATACATTCCTTGTAATGGCAAGTCTCCTGTATAATCGTTCTAGTGCTTCGTTCATCCCTAGATAAGTATGTCTCCTGAGTCTTCTTACAACGGGGATTACTGCTCCCTCCCTTATTTGTACCAGTTCACCAAAGGTTCGTATAAAGGGCAAGTATGACTGCTCCCTCCTTCTTATCAACATCTCCGCCCTCCTTGATAGGTATGCAGGAACGATAAGAGGCACTACAGTTAATGCAACAGTTATGATGGGATCGAGTCCCATTAACAGTCCTGCAGCAAATACTATTAGGGATAGAACCACTCCTATGGCTGTAGCAATAATGGCAGTCATGTGTTCCGGAGATATGTCGGGAAAGTCATTTGCAAGCTTGTCTGGAGGCACGGAAGCCCTTGCAGCCACAAATATAACCACATTCACTAATAGAATGGAACCTGCGTAGGCTGCATACAGGTATACCTCAGGTACTGGAAAGAATATGGGTAGCATTGCTATAAACGCCAATATAAACGCTATGGCCACCATTAAAGCCGAAAATAGCTCTGCCACTGTACTTATCTTGTATATGGATTCTTGGTACATAGTGTAAATACTTCTAAGTATGTCCCTGAACTGGGTTTGGAAGAATAACACCACATCCTCACCGTACTCCACCACCTGAGACAACCTAGCCAGAAAATCAGAAAATACCGGAGATGGAGTTGTATCCGCTACTACTTTACAGGCCTTTGAATAACCCAGCTTCCAATCCTTAGCAAGGTGATACAACCTTTTCATCTCCTTGGATATCTCTCCAAACTCCTTTGTTTCTGCCATTGTACTAAAGAATTCATCATAACTTGTCTTTGAGGTGGCCATAGAGTTCATGAACACCACGAAGAAAGGGAAGTTCTTGTCTATATCCTCCTTTTTTACATAAAGAGGAATATTCATCGATAGTATTGCCAGCAATAACGATAGCACAAGCAAAAACGGAATGAGAAAGATGATGAAGTCAAGAGAGAATATGCCCAGCTCTACAAATGGGTAAAGAAGCAGCATAAATACGATGAAGATAGAAAACCACGCAATACCTATGTATACCACCAACTCCCTCAAGGAGGTTATACCCAGCGCGTGGATAAGTTTATCCATCATTCTATCACCACCGGGAAGGGGAGGCCTTCCAAGCCAAACTCTATATACCTACTTACCAACTCATACACCTTGAAGTAGTCCAAATATCCTCTCTCCACCATCTCCTTTAGTATGGCAGCTCTTGTTCTCAATTCCTGGTATACCTCCTCCTTTTCCATTCCAAGAGTGGGAGCTACCACCTCCTCTAATACATAGGAGTTATACCATGCCTTGAACTGATGGGTATCGGTTACCGGATCCCAGCTAAAGGCTTCCCTTGTTACAATACTACCAGTAGGCTGGTGATACCTCTCTATCTCTGAAATGGATATCATTCTCCTATAGTTTTTTCCTTCCCTCATAACAGACTGCTGAACTGCCACGATTTGAACATTGGGGATGTACTCCTTCGGTACATTTATGGGAGGACCTGATATTCTTCTTATAAAGGAATTAACGCTACCTGCGTGAAATGTGGACATAACGGGGTGACCTGTTTGCATAGCTTGAAATGCCACATATCCTTCTGCTCCTCTTATCTCACCCACGATGATATAGTCTGGTCTAGCTCTAAGGGCTGCCTTGAGAAGGTCGAACATGTCTGCTCTTCCCTCTGCTGTCACAGTTCTTACCCAGTTCTCATGGGGCACATAAATCTCTGGTGTATCTTCAACGGAGTATATCCTTGCATGGGGTTCTATAAATGTTGTCAAAGCCTTTAATGTAGTTGTTTTTCCAGCAGCTGTCTCTCCACATATGAAGGCTGAAGAACCGGCCTCTATTGCTAGCCAGAAGTATGCGGCCTCCTCTGGGGATATAGTATTCCACTTTATAAGTTGAGTAACAGATATGGGAACCTTGGTAAACTTTCTAATGGTAAAGGATGGTCCCCTGATAGATATGTCCCTTGAAAATATTACATTTAACCTTGATCCGTCTGGCATGGCAGCATCCACAATGGGCCTAACCTCTGTGGCTGGTTTATTGAGCAGTTCTGTTAGCCTAAAGATAAAATCCTCCAGTTCTTCCTCATCCTTAAAAGACACATTAGTTTCCATGGATCCGAAGATTTTGTGTACTATCCATATGTTGTTAGTTCCTACACATGAGATATCCTCGATATAAGGGTCTCTCATAAACACCTCTATGGTGGAATACTGGGCCAATTCCCTTATGAGTAGCTCCCTTATAAAACGTCGTTTCTCTTTTGGCACATAAACCTTACCAAGAAGTACTTCGTTCAATAATCTATTGAATCCCTCCTCGCTGTGCATAAGCTCTTCTGTAAGCTTTATAAGCAGGGATATAAACTCCTCCTGAGAGGTAGGTATCTTTTCCATGAGAGAAACCTTGCTTGTAATGCGATCGTATAATCTCCTGAAGTACTGAAGGTCTTCTCTTGTGTAAGATGGTTCTATTGCAATGTATTTGGGATCTTCGCCTTCCTTTTTCATTATATGAACAAAGTATGGCTCTCCAACAGGGTATATAACATTTATCTCATCCATAACAGCTACCTTTAGATCCAAGGGTATCTCCGTTACAAATATTGGTCTCTTCCATGTTCTTTGCAGTCTGTTAACATATTCATTTAGGTGCGGGTTTCTCTTAAGTGCCCTTCTGAATGCGTCCTCCTCATGTTTCACTCTACCACCACCGGGAAGGGGAGGCCTTCCAAGCCAAAGTAGTAATACTTCTTTATGACATCAAACACATCTCCATACTTCCTGATCTCCTGTTTTCTCATCTCACTAAGTACGGCTGCTCTCTCATCAAGATCCTTGTAGATATCTCTCGGGTCTGCATACCCCTTGTAGAGGGCTATCTTGCTCTCAAGAATATAGGAGTTGTATCTTCCCAGGAACTCTATCCTATCGTAAAGGGGGTCCCACCGAAACACCAACCTAGTCAGTATTCCCTTCCCCTCTTGGTATCCCTCTATCTCATACACACCCACAACTCTCCTTATAATCTGCCTCCCTCTCCTAAACGAGCGCTGAATAACTACCACATTCAGGTTTGTAATATAGGGGAGAGGGATATTAATAGGTGGGCCGCTCAGACGTTGTATAATTTTCTTTATATCTCCACCGTGAAACGTAGACATAACAGGGTGGCCTGTTTGCATTGCCTGGAATGCTATATTACCTTCCTTCCCTCTTATTTCCCCTACAACAATGTAGTCTGGTCTTGATCTTAGAGATGCCTTGAGAAGATCGAACATGTCTGCCCTTCCTTCCCTTGCTACGGTTGCCTGCCAATTCTTATGCGGCACGAAAAGTTCTGGTGTATCTTCAACAGAGTATATCTTTGCATCTGGTTTGATAAATGCGGAGGCTGCTCTCATAGTTGTGGTCTTTCCTGAGGCTGTCGGACCGCAGAAGAATACACTCATACCATTTTCTATAACCAACCAAAGGTATGCAAGCAGCTCTGGGGAAGCTGTACCAAGCTCTAAAAGATGTATTACACTCATTGGATCTCTCTCTACCAATCTTATGGAAATAGAGGTACCTTCCTTGGAAACCTCTCTTCCATATATGATGTTTACTCTCGAACGTGTTTCTGGAAGGATTCCATCCACTATAGGGTGTGTAACGCTTACCCTCTTGTTCATCCTTAACCCTAATCTAAAGGCAAAGCTATCCACTTCTTCAAGGGAGGAGAACTCTATGTTAGATCTCATGTTACCCCAAACCTTGTGCACAACATAGGTATGTGTTCTCGCATTTCTCACATCTTCAAGATAATCGTCCTTAAAGAAGCTGTCCCACATTTCGTAACCTATAATATTCTTCACCAGCATAAAGAAAACTGCATCTTTGTAGGATGGGTCAAGCTTTAACTGCTTAAAGGCTTCTTCCATAAGATTTCTGAGAATTTCTGGAGTGGGTTCGTGAGCTTTAACCTCCGAGGCCAGCTCCGTAACCTTTTCCAATACCATTTCATATACTTCAGGTGCCTCCACTTTGGGTTCTATGAGATGGTAAATCAGTTCTCCTGTATCCCTATCACGGTAAACATGAACAAAAACGTCCTCAGATATGGGATAAATTATGTTTGGATCCCTTATCTTGGAGAGGTTTCTATCAAGCTCCTTGTAGAATGTAGGTCTACCGTATATTTTTGACATATTGGCAACATGGAGTCTTAGATGTGGATATTTTGAGAGAAGAGTATTAACTTCCGCCTCTGTCATCTTTTGTGCTACCATCCTATGAATTATGGAGGATACCTCTTTAAGGAGGATACAGCTTCACTAGAGAGGATCTAAATACCTCCGGCACAAAGAATTCCACTGTAGACGTGCTACCATCATTTACAATAAGTTTAATTCTTACCTTATCACCAGGTAGTAACCCATCTGGTGGCATATAATATATTACTGCCAGCTGCTTTGGATATATGTGCAGATCGTCTTTCTCGTTGTTACATAATATCCATGCAACGGTATAGTATTCTCCACTAGTAAAGAGGGTATACTCCTCTGCCTTTCCCAGTTCGTTCCAGAACCCCTCAGTTATAATTTCAAACACTCTCCTGTCAGTATCTTCACACGGATCGCCCGGAGCGCTGTTATCTGCATCACTTGCATCCAAGAAAGTAGCTGACTTTATTACGTTATTCGTAGTGAATTCCAGTACTGTGTTTCTAAGATCCACAGGGTATCCACCCGAGGCTATGCGAACCGCTATCCTTAGAAGGCGAATTCTGTTGTAGGTGGGAGAGGATGTATTGGTATCCACAAATCCGTAAACACTATCTATGGTGAGCTTTCTCATAAATTTAGCTTGTGACTCTTTCTGGGTTATTTCTGCCTGGTTTTTCAGAGAGTTAGCAGCACTCAGTAACACCACGGCAGCTATAGAAGCAATCAACACGATCACAATGAATATTATGAGTGTCGAAATCCCTATATCTCCTCTCATCGCCCCCATTAGGTTATGTAGTATTTTAAATGTGGGAATGTGAGTGTTACCATCCAAGGATGGTAAAGGTAAATTTATATACCTCCTCTCCCTTCATCCCACATGCACCTAAAAAAGGTGGAAGCAAAAGGGGCGTTACACGTTTTGGATGATCTATCTCCCTATGCATGGGAAAAACTAAGTAGGTTTGAGTATAATGGTAAAAAGGGTTTTGAGGGTGTGAAATCCTTCCTTATGGAAACACATGGGTATAGGAATGTAGTTTTTGAACCGTACGGAATATATAAGGCGATCACAGGGGCTCTCAATTCTGTTATAAGAGATGTAAAACATAATGCATTCATCATAGTTGGCCGATCTGGCCTTGACCATATTCATAGAAAAGGAATTAGAGCGCCCTTTGAAGTACACAAAAAGAGAAAAAATATATTCTGGCTTAACGTCAAAAGAGAATCCCAGATAAATCCCGCTTCAAAAGATCCTATGTCAGCAGAGTTTCTGGCTGGAATCCGTCACATTGTAACTCAGCTTCCCAAAAAGTCTAGAGTGTTTGTATTTGACGATATTATAAGAACAGGTAGTGTGATGAAGAACATTGCAAGGGCTTTGGCAGACTTTGCCCGCAAAGAGGGCAAGGAACCTCCTCAGGTTATACCGCTTTCTCTTATGGTAAGTGCACCTGCATTCATAGCGCGACATGATATCATATCCAAGAAGGAGTTTAAGCAGGTAAGAAATATTAAGAAGCTCGCTGAAGACCTTTTCAAATACATAAATGTACATCACGGTATAATTCAAGGTAACAAAAACAAGCTTCAAAAGGTGCTCCGCCAAGAGCATGGAATACCCACCAACAGGCTAAGTTCTATCATAAAGAAGTTCGAAAACATGCACGCACCCATAACAGGGATAATATCTGATCATATCTATGTAAACACACTATCCCACGAGCTTAGCGACACGGTAGAAATGCTCCTGGAAAGGGGTAGCAGCGGAGACATTATAAACAAGCTAGCAGACATTGTTGCGGAGAGGGAGAACCGCCTAGAGCCACTAAAGGCAGAAACCAGAGAGTTTGTTATCATGGCACCTCGAACAAGGGTGTAATTTAAACATTTTCTATCCCTTATCCAAACGGGGGGTTGGCATAGCGGGGTGGAGCAGCCTGGAGTGCTCGCCGGGCTCATAACCCGGAGGTCGGTGGTTCAAATCCACCCCCCGCTACTCTTTCTTTCTCC
>WANZ01000011.1 GCA_015521515.1 Candidatus Iainarchaeum sp. | reverse complement strand
ATGATGAGGATGTTGAGGCTGTGGGGGTAGATGAGCATCCATTGGTGGATATATTAGGGTTGCATGGAAGGGATTATGGAAACATTAGGCAAGTTGTAAAGATGATCTTTCCAAGGGATAAAGAGGAGCTAAAGAGGGTTCTTAAGAGGTTCTACCATAGCTGAGCATAACTTCTATGTAGACAGATCCCTAACCCCATACCCTATAAACATGAGGAGATGAGTAGTGGCGTAGAATATACTTCAACGTCCGTTCATCCACAAGGCAGCCCACCTTCAACACATAAACATATTCTACATCACCTTTCTTCTCCCTTATAACTACACGTTCCAACAGAAATGGGGGTTTCTTTCTTTTATCCCTTGTTTTAAGCTCTATCTTTACATTTCCCCCTTCAAACAGCTCTGGGTATCGTTCTTCAAGGAGGGGTAATACATCTGTTCTAAGATAGGATCTCCCCCTTTCTGTAAACACCACCACAATATCACCACTTTCACAAAGCATCCTGATATGCTTTTTTACAGAGGCCATTGGCAGTCCTGCCAGCTTTGCTATCCATTCCTCTGGCATAGGCTCCTCCAACAACTTCAGTATCTTCCCCCTCCATCCAAGTCGCATATACTTTTCTACCACTGCTTCCAACACCCCTATATCTACTCCTACCTGCTTGGCCGAGAATAGACTCTCCACAAAGAAATCCATATCTATTGTATCTGGTGTTACTATGAACGCAACCACCTTTGGTATCCTTCCTACCGGTCTTAGAACCCTTCCTCTTCGCTGTATAAATCTCAGAGGAGATGGGGTATTGCTCCATACTATTAGGAGATCTGCAGTAGGCAGATCTACACCCTCCTCCCCTGCAGAGGTAGATACAACTATGCTGGCATTTTTTGCTTCTTCTAGCTCTTTCCTCTTCTCTTTCAGCGATTTCCTTCCTGTTATAAGCGCTGCGTCTAGTTTATCTGCTATCCTTTTGGCTACTACTACCCTATCCACAAAGATAATAGCCTTTGAGTACTCATGCTCCTCTAAAATACTCTTTAACGTGTTCCACTTGTGCAGATCCTCCAACGATAGAATATCATCCCCTAGGGAGGATAGAAGGCTTGCCAGCTTTGTCTTCCTCGATATACTCTCTTTCAAGGCAAGGGCGCCATCTCGTGAAAGATATGTCAGAGCTAACCTATACAACATCCTCTCCTTTCCATCACATCGAGTAAACAATTCCTCTATCTTGTTGTATACCTCCCTCTCCTTTTCTCCCAAGGGGGATTCGTACACTTCCGCCACCCATTCTGCAATATAAGGCCTTATGAGAGGATCATCATATGACCATTGTATGATGGGGCCTATAAGGGAAGTTATAGTCTTTTTGTGTCGGGATGGAATATGTGCTGATAGACCAAGCCTATACTCTGCCCTCAAACTTTCTAGCAATTTCTTTAAC
This sequence comes from Candidatus Iainarchaeum sp., assembly GCA_015521515.1. GTDB lineage: Archaea > Iainarchaeota > Iainarchaeia > JAADDC01 > JAADDC01 > WANZ01. The sequence goes on along the minus strand of WANZ01000011.1, from coordinate 4,013 downwards.
GGATCGTTACCTATTGCATGGTGGCATTCATCCACTATCACAACATCTGTATCTCCTAACCTCAAGGAAAGGGCGGATTCCGGAGTTGTTATGATCACCTGCCTTTGAAGGGAGGGCCGTTCCCTCATTAAGCCATGGTAAGCCTCCACACTTAAGGAGGAGTAAGCCTTGTAGAACTGATAGGTCTGCTCCACCAGCAATCTAGTAGGTTCTAATACAAGTATTTTTCTTCCTTCCTTTGCCAACCTTTCTGCATACATAATACCTATTAGTGTTTTTCCTGTACCAGTTGGAAGCACAAGTACTACTCTCTTTCTCTTTAGCGCTTCCTCTACTGCTATCTGCTGATACTTTCTTGGTATTAGCTTAGAGATGTTCTGCCACCTCCCTTGCCACGTGGTAGTAGAAACGTATGGTGTCTCTGTACTTTGTTTCAGGCGGGCCGGTATATATAAGGTGTATGGGTGTGTTCTCGTATTCCACATACCTAGCTATATACTCTGCAATGGCCCGTGATATGACATCAAGAGAGGGGTATCCCATTCCAAGGGGCGTCCTCTTTTTCACGAAGAACCTCCCCTTAAGATACAATCCGGTTACCTGGGAGAAGCGAAGAGATACATGGTTTGCAAAAAGATCCTCGTTCTTCCTTAGAAGATCTATCCAGAACCTTTCCGTTACTTCCCTGTCCTTCTCATGAAACTTTCCATCTTCATAAACCTTCATCTCCCTAATGAAGTCATTCTCCAGCTGGAAAGATATACCCACCCTCTCGCTGTTTACCGTCTCCACAATAGCCCTAATATCATCGGGGCTGCCTAGGAGTTTGGGCGTATAGGTTGTCTCCAATGTTACAAGGATCTTCTTTGTAGACGATAAGATACTCTTTACCGCCTCTGCAGCATTGTGTACGGCTACTCCCCTATCTTCGCCTGCACTTCCAAGATGAATATTATATACCATGGCTCCAGCCCTCTCAGATCTTTGGGCTGCAAGCACATGAGCGTTTATGGAAGGTTCCTCCCCTTTGGTTATACCATAGTATGGCCCATGGGCTGTAATGGTGGAAAAATCCGATGCAATCCTTCCATATTCTTCAAAGTAATCTTCTCCTCTTCTTTTCATAAAATCTCCTGGAGGTATCTCTGTTAGCCTCAAACCAAGCAAAAACGCCTTTTTAACGGTTGACAAGCCGTTGTATGTACCCCACTCCAGTATGGCCTTCATGTTATAACTTTTCTACGATGTTATTAAATTACACCCTGTCCTGCTCATAATCCCTTTCCTTAAAAGCTCGCCATATTTCCCTTCCAAGGTATAGTGCGTGGCTAAAAAGGGTAAAACCTTCTCTCTTTCTCAACCACTCGTAGGCATCCCCATAGCTGTCAAAGTACTGCTTTGAAAGGAGATCCCTATGATGCGCATTCCAGTGCTCCACCACTACTCTGTTTCCATCCCTGTAAATAACATAGTTTCCCTTTGGATCTTCCACAAAGACGTCCTCCACCTTTAAGTTTCTAACCTTGGCCCAATCGTGTTGATATACATGAGCAGATATGGAAAGAATGGTTAATGTCCCTACCTCTACGCCCAATTTTTCTGATATGCTTTCCATTAGCTTATATTGTGCGTACACATTTATCGGCCACGCCGCATACATATCATGGCTTCGAAATATAGCAGTATGGTGATAGTATCCCTCACTTACCAACCCCTCCACAAAAACTAGACAGGGAGGCTGTTCCTCCCCCCTATCACTATCTTTCCAGAGGCATGCAACAGCCCTTCTGCTATCTGGATATTTAGAAAGGGTTTCCACCATATAGTCTACCTGATTCTCAAGCCTCTCACCATAGGTGTATGAAACACCTGGCGGTTTTTTGGATGATAGCACTTCCTTTACATGTTTTTCAAGGTTTTCTCTGCCCACCTCTTTCTCCAACTCCCTCTCCAACTCATACTTGTTGCCATAAAAGCCCAGTACAACCAACATATTCATAAATTCCTTTTGTAACTCTCCGTACTGAGATCCCTTTACAGTTCCAAACTCCATAACCACTCCTAACGCTCTCTTCCACGCTCTATATATGGAGGTATCATAAATCAAGTGCCCCGAAAGAGGAGGAATGTAAGAATTTACTCCCACCCGCTCCTCTACATCTATCCTTACGAATGGTCTCACTGGCTCTCCTTCCCTGTAGTGCTCCTCGATAGTTCTCTCAAGGTCTTCAAAGGATCTTCCCCTCATGTCTATCAACTTCACTGTCTCTATTATGGGTTTTGCGCGTGGTTCTATAATCTCCTTTTCTCCAAACACTCTAACCAATCCATTTCCTGAATCTGAAAGATCTGCCCCGAAGATAATAAGTGTATCTATGCGGGGGTGTTCACCCAGCGTTTTCAAAATATGTAGAATACCAGGAAATGTGTATGTGGTTCCTATGATACCAATCTTCCTCTTGATCTCCTCCTTTAGCCTGGAGAGAATTGCCTCCTTCCTTGTCCAGAGAGTGGATATGGCTATATTAGAGGCGGGATTTATAACCTGTATATCGTACCTCACTAGAACTAGATGGAGGAAGGTATTTATATGGGTTAAAGGATTGTGTTAATATGAGATTTCAAGCATCTGTAGAGTTCCTTGTGCTAGGGCTTGGAGCATTGCTGCTCACCCTCAGCGTGGGGACCACTCTGGTGGATTCCTTACAGACACTGTCTGCGGAAGTGAAGGAAACACCTCAAGGAAAGAAAGTAGTATATCCTTCCGAGGTGTTAAAGAAGAATCCTTCCATTTCAAGGATGGAGGTAACTCCACTCTCTCCCTATGATGATGAACGTGTCACTTTTTTCTGCGAAGGCCCGGAGATGAGACGCGTTTCTCTCTACCTAAACAATTCTTTAATTAAGAGTTGTAACAGCTCTTCCTGCTCCGCTCAAAAAGATAACCTCACTCCTGGGGATTACACGTTTACATGCAGAGTGTGGGATGAGAAGGGAAATAGCGAGGATGCATCCATCAGATTCTCCGTTACAAGAAGACCGGACACCGTTCCCCCTGTTATTACAGGGCTTACCATTTCAGGCTACCAGAACAATGTAACCATTTCTTGCCACGCAACGGATGACAGGGGATTGAAGTATGTAGCCATCTTCTTGGATAACAGCAAAATAAAAGAATGTACCGGAGGAACGGTAGACAATCCAAAAACCGTAGTAGAATGTACCGTTAGCAAAACTCTCTCCAAAGGAAGTTATAATATTGAGTGTGAGGCTGTGGACATGGCCAACCAGATAAATCCTGACTATCCTCCAAACATTACTAGAAGAGGGCAGAGAATAACCATACCCTTCGAGCCCCCAAAGAAGTCAAACACACCCGAGGTGACTGCCACCAAGGGCAGTGTAACTCTTAGCTTGAGGATTACGCCCATTGAGGGAGCATACATTGATAAAGACGTTATTAGAATTGGATGTGCAGCCACCTCAGAGGATCCAGGTGAGAAGATACGGTACATGACCATAACTGACTACAGCTACAGAAAGGGGATAAACAGAGTGCTCCAAAGCTGGAGTGGAAGTAGTACCTCCCAGTACATATCATATGCGGGAACATTTACAGTTCCGTGGTACCATAAAATAAGATGTGTAGCACTCACTTCACGGGGTAATTACTTGGTGGCGGAACAGACTATTCATGTATATGGTAGGGAGCCAAAGATAACTCTAACGAGCAAAAGAAACGGGTCTTCACCAGGCTGGAGGGGCAGAGCCAATGAAACTACCTTTAGCATAACATGCAAGGTGAATGATCCGGCAGGCATAAGACGTGCATATCTGAAGGTTGGGGGCAGAACTATAGACGAGATAAGAAACGATGAGTGTGACTATGAAAAACTATCTCCCGAAGGCATTACCCAATGTCCCACAGAGAAAACATTTACCTATAGTGGAACATTTTCCTCCGACAGAAGGGTAGAGTGTGTAGCTATAGATGTATACGGCAAGAAAAGCAT
>WANZ01000010.1 GCA_015521515.1 Candidatus Iainarchaeum sp. | reverse complement strand
TGTATAAGAGACAGTCCCCCTATTATGGGAGCATGATAGCCCACTGGAAGAGGCTTCTCAAGAGGCTGGGTATAAACCAATTACCCTCCCCATCAGGCTATGAAATCTTCAACGGAACTATAATCTTCTGGTTTGACACGCCAGAGGAGATAAGGAGGGTGCTTCACACATTTAGAGAGAAGGGTATAAATTATTCTATTGAATGGGATAGAGAAGAAGGCCTTACAGGGGTTGCCCTAAAACGAGAGCTACTATCAGAGTGAAGAGGGGCAGTGTGGCGTTGTCATCCACCCTGCTTTTATATTCCACAAAGGGTGCAACTATTCCAATAGAGAGAAGGAGAGGCCACTCATAAAAACCTCTTAGAAGAAAGACAAACAAAACACCCCCCACAAAGCCTCCAATCAATCCATACACGCTCTTTTTCTCCGTTCTAAAGATTTTTCCTACCACATAGGATAGCGTGTCCACCGTTGCCATTAGAATACCTACTAACGGTCCAATGCCAACCAGAGCTCCGGACAAAAGACCTATGGACAGATAAAGGGGTGCTCTGTCCCTTTCGTTCCTTGCGAAGGCGTTCCAGAGGAATGATATCATCCTTGCAACAGAAATACCAGCCAGTATTATTATAGCAATGGCAATCTGGTTCACAAACAACATAAAGAATCCTGACAGCATTGAAACACCAAAATGAACCATCTTTCTTTCTCTATCTTTGTCCTCTATAAAGTAAAAGATAATATGGGTAAGGAACGCCGTTAATATTCCTCCTATTACATCCACAAAGGTGTGGTAACCTTCTACAATCCTCAACAATCCAACAATAACGGCGTAAAGAATAGATAGTGGGTGAGGATAGGAGAAGATGAGGGAAGAAGCCGCAGCCGTGTGAATGGAGGGAAAGGAGAGGGGATCTATCCCTACCTCCCTTGGTACCCTAAAGACTAGCTTAAGAAGGGCTGCCATACCTCCGGAGGCGAGAAACAATCCAATCACATACTTGCCTCTACTATTATTCCTCATAAGAAGGTACAGCCCCAACAGGGGAGGGACTATTAGTAATATGTCGCTCAGCAAAGCGGGGGGCGGGATTCGAACCCGCGTACACCGGATCTGCAGTCCGGCCCCTCAACCGCTCGGGCACCCCCGCACCTACTTGATAAAGCCTCTGAATGTTTAAAGAATCATAACCTTTAATTTGACAAACAGTTGCACAGGTTCAGGGTAAATAAACCTCCTATGGACGATACTATCAAGAGGCTTGAAAATGTTTTGAAGAGCATCAAAGAGGGTAAAAAGTCTGCAAAAGATTTGCTCCCCTATCTGAGGCATCTTTCAAGTAGAGGGTTCATAGACTTTAGCAAGGAAGATCATAGAAAAATGCTCATAAAGATTCTTGAGAAAATGGATGAGCACAAGTTCTATTCAACCGCTTTTTGGAACCTAACAAAGAGGGTAGCAGCACATGGAGGACTAGAAGAGGTGTTTCATATCTTAGAAGAAGGTGTACCTAAAATCCCCGACACAAAAGAGGCGTTTGAGCTTTTGAAGGAAGTGGGCCTGGAGCACAACCTATCAAATCCCGAAACACGGAGACTCTTCGTATCCATCCTTTACAGAATGAAGAGGTTCTGGGATGTCATGGAGAGGCTTGCCAAGTATGAGGAACACAGGGAGAAAATTATAGAGATGGTAAAGGACGGGTTGCCGAGATCGGGTGACTTGCCAAACATTCTCTCGCTCGCTGCAAAATTCTCCAAATTTGAGTTTTTGCGTCCTTACATTAGCATAAGGGAGTTATTGAAGAGGAAAGAACAAATCGAGCTATCTAATCTAGTAGAAAGCAGGAAAACGTTTCTAAGGAGGAAAATAGAGGAGCTAAGGGATTTGAGACTTAGCCCATACTCTGAAAAGATTAGGAGCACGTATACTAAGCAAATATCTAACGCAGTCATAAAAAGTTCACACAGGGTGGATATATAGACATATCAGATGAAGAAGAGGCTCTTCTATTGAGAGAGTTCATAGAAGAGCTGACAAAGCTAGAACGGCACAAGCGCCCCCTTGTAAAGGAGTTCATAGAGAAGGTCAGGAAGCATTCGTTGTACAGAGAGGTCGCTAGAGGTACTTATACATAACAATTCCCAACCGAAAGGTATTTATTCATCGTTTTTTTTTCGTTAGGATGAGAGGTATCTC
>WANZ01000009.1 GCA_015521515.1 Candidatus Iainarchaeum sp. | reverse complement strand
TATCTATATTTTTAGTATGTAGTTTTGTTTGTGAAAAATTATTGCGCACATCCTTTAAATGATGGTTGTAACCACATAATTACTGTGTACTCAGGCCTTGCCCTTTTGATGATGAAGAAGGTGGATTATAGATATCCTGCATTGCTGCTCCTCCTTGCAGGGTTGGGTTTGTTGGGTGGAGGAGTGTTGGGTGGAGGTAGCGTGCTGCCCTCCTCCTTACTTTCCTGGGTGGTGGGGCTGGGAGTGTTGGTGTACGCAATCTTCCTGTTTGTACAGTCTAGAAGGATTGGAGAGGAGCTAGGATACCAGAGAGAGATAGAAAGTGAGAAGATCCCATTGAAAATACTCAGGATTGTGGTGTTCCTTTTGTTAGGGGTAGTTATAAGCTACCTTTTCCCGCCTCTTTCCATTATATTCCTATTATTTCTCCTCTACCCTGTGGCGGTGTCTCTTGACGATGTGGGGGAGATGGACAATATTATGAGTGGACTGGATGTGTGGAGGAGAAACCCTATACTGTTTCTTGAGTTCTTGCTGGTATCCTCCGTGCTGTTGTTGACGGCTGCCTTTTTAGAGGCTGTAGGCGGCACCGCCGGAGCCTTCCTCTCACTGGTACTTACATCGTTGTTTACCATCCCTTTCCTTACAAACTTACTTGTTATCTACTATCTTTCTCGCTATCCGCTAGCTCTTCGTCATTTATCACCCTAAATCTGTAAATAGGATAGTCTCCGTTGAGTTTTATGTATATATTACCTCCTTTAACTAGTTTCCTCCTCCTTTCCTGGTATTCCTCCAGTCCGTTTAGGATGTCATCCATGTAGTGTTCCATCTTTGCATCTCCAAGGTTTAGCCTCATCTTTTCTATATCTATATACACCACGTCTAGTACCTTTCTCTCTGGCACCCTTCCGAAGGAGAATACCGGATCCTCAGACCTTATAACACCTTCAATATTTTCATCTGACCATAGTATTGCCTTGTAGCCCCTCTTTAGAGGTTCTACCATCTCCTCTATTCCTTCAAAAGGGGGTATATAGATAGATGGTTCTGATACAAAGTTCCTTTCACCAAGGTATTGGAACAAGCCAGTAAGCCACCTCTCCTTCTGCGATACCCTTGAGTGGTACGCCAGTCCGTAGTGTACAAAAGGATTTGCTATGCCCCCTATATCTGTATAACCCTCGAAAAGGGCGTTTCTGAGGGTATCAGGAAGAATGTAGACGATGGAATACTGTGTAAGAATCCTTTTAACGATCTCATCCCTTGGGTTGCCTTCCATAGTAGAAAGATCGTATACTGGTATTCCAAGCCTTGCATATCTTCTGTATGCATCCTCCTTTCCGTACTCTAACAGCTTTATGAGTACCATCTCCCTGATGAGGGAGCTTGTAAGAAAGGTGAAATTGGAGGAGCGTATTCTGTCCTCTACTTCCTTTGCAATCTTTTCTGCCACAGAGCGGGGTATGTTGGTTTCCCTCACAAGAGAATCCACAATTCTCTTTCTATTGAATCCCTCCTTTCTAAGATCCGATCTCCATACAGATAATCTCATTCCTTTTCGAAATTCCTCCGCTGCTTCTCTGTTTACATGTTTTAGAACGTTATACACATCATCTTCTGTCCATTCTTCTCCCAATTCCTCCAAAACCTCTACCACCTCGAGGGGTGAGAGACCCAGCTCTGTAAGTCTATAGATGAGAAGGTTTTTGTTCACAGCTTTAGTTAAGAATAGCCAACAATATAAAGGGTACTGGTTAACTATACTAACCGTGGAAGGGGAGTTAGATCCTGTAGATAGGAAGATACTTAAGATACTTGTGCAGGATGGAAGAATACCTTTCTCCTACATAGCAAAAGAAACAAAGTTGTCGGATGTAGCGGTTAAAAAGCGAGTAGATAAGTTGATTTCAAAGGGAATAATAAAGAGGATCAGTGCAATTGTAGATAAAAAGCGAGTAGGTTTCAAGTACACCTACTTTGCCCTCTTGAGGGTAGACGTATCTGATATACAGCGTGTTATGAGGAGACTTCAAGAGCTTCCCCACATACTTGAGATACACCAGCTGGTGGGGGATTATCCCATCCTCATAAAGGGTGTGGGAGAGGACATAGAAGAAGTTAGAAGATTTCTGGATGAATTAGGCAAAATAGATGGAGTGGCAGATGTAAAAACCTATATCTCTTTGGAAGAATACGAAAAACCCTTTGTGATACCTCTAAAAATAGGCCAGAGGGTGCTTGGATGAGGCTCATTCTTATGGAAAAGCCTCTTGCAGCAAAGACCCTTGTATCTCAGCTTTTCCCCTCCGCATCCATGGAAAGAAGGGGAAGGGTACCAGTTTTCAGATATAACGATACCGTGGTGGTGCCTCTATCGGGTCATATCATAGATGTGGATTTTCCAGAGGAGTTTGGAAGGTGGAGTCTAAAACACCTCTATGAGCTTATAGAGGCCCCTATAAGGGAAAAAATTGTAAGATGGGATATATATAGTGTTTTGAGGGGGTTGAAGCCATCTCTTGTTATTATAGCGACAGATGCAGATAGAGAAGGAGAGGCTATAGGCTTGGAAGTTGTAAAGAAGATATACAAAAACATTCCTGCCTACAGGGCATGGTTCTCCTCTCTTTCCAAGGAAGAACTTGAAAGAGCATTCTCCAACCTAGGGAAACCAAGGGAAAATCTTGCAGAAGCAGCCTTTGCTAGAAGGGATGTGGATCTTCTATGGGGTGCCACCCTTACAAGGGCTATTTCTCTGGTTTCTAACAGGAGAGGTAGAGACTTCCTTTCTATAGGTAGGGTTCAAACACCTACGCTTGCATTAGTAGTGGAAAGGGAGCTCCAGATACGCTCTTTTAAGCCAGAGACATTCTACTACGTTAAGGTTACGTTTGACGGAGGTTTTGTGGGTACAACGGAGAGAACGAAGAAAAAAGAAGAGGCAGAGCTTTGGCTACACTCTATAACTAACAGGGCGAAGGTTGTATCATTTAATAAGAAAAAAGAATCTATACCTCGTCCGAAACCCTTCGATACAACCACTTTTCTATCCGAGGCAAATAGATTACTAGGCCTCTCACCCTCAAAGGCTATGGCACTGGCGGAAGAACTTTACATGATGGGATACATCACCTATCCTAGGACTGATAATCAAACCTATCCTCCAGAGGCAAAACGCTACGCAAGCATGCTGAAAACCCTTTATGGCATCGAAGAGATATACCAACCCTCCAAGGGAAGGAAAACAGAAGACCACCCTCCCATATACCCTGTAAAACCTCCCACAAATCTAAAGGATGATCTTCTAAGAGTGTATGACCTTATAGCAAGGAGGTTTCTGGCCACCTTCTATAGAGATGGGATTGTAGAGAGAAGAGAAGCCATTCTTTCCTCCGGGGGGATAGAGATTAGGGTATCTGGAGGCATCGTATTAGATAGGGGATGGACGAAAATATACCCTAGAAGGATAGAGCTTCAAAGGGTACCAGAGCTAACGGGAGAAGTTGCCATAAGAGAAAAGGCACTTTCTACTTCCAAGACAACCCCTCCGCCGAGATACTCCCCGGGGGATCTCGTTAAGGAAATGGAAAGGCTTGGACTTGGAACGAAGTCCACGAGGCAGGATATTATATCTAAACTTTACAAAAGGGGCTACATTGAGGGAAGAAAACGTATAAAGCCCACCAAACTTGGAGAAAACCTATATAATATCTTAAATGCGCTGATACCTTACCTCCTTTCTCCAGAAATAACGGCGAACCTTGAGAGGGAGATGGACCTGATAGAGAGAGGAAAGAGGAGGAGGGAGGATGTACTAAAGGAGACAAGAAAAATTCTGAAGGAATATGTGGATATCATACTCTCCAATAGTCAGCGCATAAAAGAAGTGGTATGGCATGATATTAGGGATGAAGATAGTGCTGGACAGAAGAAAAAGCCTGTGGGAAAACGTTCGAGAGCTTCACGAACGTTTAAAACGTTTAAAGGAAAAAAAGCGTCGTCTAGAAGAAAGAATAAAGAATTATAAACCCAAAGAAGAAAGAAGGGTAGAGATAAAGAAAAAAAGGAAGAGAGAATGGTATGAATCCTTCCGTTGGATGTTTACAAGCGGAGGTCTATTAGTAATTGGAGGCAGAGATGCAAAAACCAACGAACTGCTTGTAAAGAAATATTTTGAAGAGGGAGACCTGTTCTTTCATGCGGATATTGTGGGAGCACCAGCTGTTATTATGAAAGGAGGGGAAAAAGGAGGGGAAAGAGATATAAAGGAGGCTGCCGCCTTTGCGGCTTCCTACTCAAGGGGGTGGAAAGAGGGATTTACCTCACTACCAGTTTTTTACGTTAAATTTGGCCAAGTTTCCCTTTCTCCCCCCTCGGGAGAGTATAGACCGAAGGGAGGGATTATTGTGAGGGGTAAAAGGGAATGGGTAAAGGGAGAGTTGAGGTTGTATATGGGTGTGGATGAGAGAGTGTTTGTATCTGCCGTCAAAAGAGGTGGGGTGGTATTTGAACTCACTCCTGGCTCTATGAAGAGGGAGGAAGCGGCAAAACATATTGCCTCACAGCTAAACGTTGATATAAACGATGTGTATCCCCTTCTTCCCCCCGGATCTATCCATCTGAAGAAGGTTGTTTAAACCCTATGAGGTGTTATGTTAGCGTGGGTGAAAAAGCTGTAAAGCTGAGGGTTGCAGATGCACTTCCCTCCCATGTAAACAGGGGAATTGTGGCTATAGATTTGCAAACAAAGAAGGAACTGGGTATAGTGTATGGGGACATTATAGAGATAGAGGGAAGCAAGAAAACAGCAGCCATTGCATGGCCAGCTCCCACCTCTGATATAGGGGAAAGAATCATAAGAATGGATAGAACCACCAGGGAAAACGCAGGCGTTTCCATAGGAGATGAAGTGATTGTGAGGCCCGCAAAGTGGGAACCTGCAAAGCAAATCGTGTTAGCCCCCGCCTCCGAGGATGCCGTCATTCTAAAGGGATATGAACACTATGTGTTGAAGTTTCTCATAGGGAGGCCCCTTGTAAGGGGAGACAAGTTAGTCATACCCATCTTTAGGAAGAATCTGTATGCCGTTGTTTCTACAAACCCCAATGGTATAGTAAGGGTAACAACGGATACCCAGATTATCATCAGAGAGGAGATGACGGGCGTCCTTTCCACCTCTACCATCTCCTATGAGGATATAGGAGGGTTGTCCGATCAGATTCAAAAGGTAAGGGAGATGATAGAACTGCCTCTCAGAAAACCAGAGTTGTTTAGGAAGTTGGGCATAGAACCCCCCAAGGGTATTTTGCTCTATGGACCTCCCGGCACAGGCAAGACCCTCCTAGCCAAGGCAGTAGCAACAGAGGCAAACGCGCACTTTATAGCCCTAAACGGACCGGAAATCATGAGCAAGTTTGTGGGTGAGGCAGAGGAAAAACTGAGGAAGATCTTTGAGGAAGCAAGAAGGAACGCCCCCACCATTATCTTCATCGACGAAATAGATGCCATTGCCCCCAAAAGGGAAGAGGTGATAGGTGAGGTAGAAAGGAGGGTGGTTGCCCAGCTTCTAACCCTTATGGATGGATTAGAAGCTAGAGGAGATGTAATAGTAATAGCAGCTACCAACAGACCCAATGCCATAGATCCGGCTCTAAGGAGACCGGGGAGATTTGACAGGGAGATAGAGCTTCCCGTTCCAGATAAGCGGGGCCGTTTTGAGATACTCCAAATTCATACAAGACACGTTCCTCTAGATGTTTATGATTCTCTTGAGAGGGTAAAGAAGGTAGTTGAGTCCCTTGTGGATGAAATGGAAAGAGCAGAGAAAGCTCTAAATAAGATAAAGAAAGGGGAATCAGTTTCATCCGCCATAGAGGAGCTATCTGGTGAAATGAAGGAAAAATTGTCCAAGGAGTCAGAAGAAAAGGTGGGTGAGGTTCTGGAAAGGGAGATATCCTACTTCGAGGCATTAAAAGAGCTAAAGAAGCGCCTCTCAAAGGTGAAAAACATTTCCGAAGCTAAGAAGGTTATTGAGGAGTCTCCCTATGTAGTAAAGGAAAGGGTGGAGACCTACCTTAGAAACCATATCCTATGGGAGATAGCGGAGAGAACTCACGGGTTTGTGGGGGCTGATCTTGCAGCCCTTGTGAAGGAGGCAGCTATGAAGGCATTAAGGAGGGTCCTTCCCAAGATAGATCTAGATAAGGACGTACCTGAAGAGGTATTGGAAGAGCTTGTGGTAAAGAGGGAGGATTTTGAAGAAGCATTAAAGGAGGTAAGACCCTCTGCGTTAAGAGAGGTTTTCATAGAGGTACCTAACATAAAATGGGAGGATATAGGAGGACTGGACACTGTTAAGAAGAAGCTAAGGGAAGTGGTGGAGTACCCCCTCAAACACCGTGATGTTTTCCAATCCATGGGCATAGAACCCCCCAAGGGTATTTTGCTCTATGGACCTCCTGGCACAGGCAAGACCCTCCTCGCCAAGGCAGTAGCAACAGAGAGTGAAGCGAACTTCATTGCCATAAAGGGACCCGAGATACTCTCTAAGTGGGTGGGTGAGAGCGAAAGAGCCATAAGGGAGGTATTTCAAAAGGCCAGACAGAGCGCTCCCACCATTATCTTCATCGACGAAATAGATGCCATCGCCCCCATAAGAGGTTTGTTCCCAGACTCCCATGTAACAGACAGGATTGTAAACCAATTACTTACAGAGATGGACGGTATTGCAGAGCTGAAGGATGTAGTAGTGATAGCTGCCACCAACAGACCTGATATTATAGATCCCTCCCTTCTTAGGCCGGGAAGATTTGACAGGATTATTTACGTTCCTCCTCCTGACAAAGAGGCACGTAAGAGCATCCTAAGGGTACATTTAAGGAATGTTCCCACCGAGAGAGTGGATCTAGATAAACTATCAGAGCTAACAGAGAATTATAGTGGCGCAGACCTTGCAGCCCTTGTAAGAGAGGCAGTTTTTAAGGCATTGGAAGAGAGCGGCATGAAACCCACAAAGGTGAAGATGAAGCACTTTGAAGAAGCACTAAAGGAAGTGAGGCCATCCCTTGACAGCGAGACAGTTAAATGGTATGAAGAGTTTTACAACCAGATGAAACGCATGAGAAGAAAGGTTAAGAGGGAAGAATCAAGCTACATAGGATAGAATCGTCATCTATACACGCTGTCACATATAGTTGCTCCATAGCCTGATAAACATATAGTGGATGGTGATGTTCTGAAGTTTGGATTTGTATCTATGATACGACATGTGGCACTACCTCCTGCTGGGATAACGTACCGATTGCACCACACGTATGGCTGTTCAAAGGTTTTCTCCACACCTCCAAGGTTTACACTAAATCTATGAGCATCTCTTAGATTCATGCTAAACCTTTCTGACCTAACGATGAACAGTTCAAGGTTTAAGTTGGCTGAGTGTTTGTTGTTGAAGGTAAACTGTAGAGCAGATGTTTCACAGAAGAAGGGTAGATTCATATCATAGTTTAGATCCACCCATTCTCCATTTTCATCCACAGCTGCCACGTTCTGCGCAGTCCCTCCATTTGGCTCTCCACTCTTCCAGAACGAAAGTGTAATGGGAGAACCTGTAACGAAGTTCCATCCATCGTCTGGCTCAGCAGCTCCAGCCTCTTGATACAATCCTATCCACGCATATGTCCATCCCAGCTCCTTCATCTTATCAGAAAGAGCAGCTTTTACATCTCCGCTCTCATCCGGTGTTAGGAGGTGGAAGCCTCTTTCCTTACAATAGTTAAAGGCCTCCTCCCATGTCATAGGATTATCAATGGGAATATAGTAGTGCATATAGTAAGCCATAGCGCCGGGCGCTTCAATCGCATATGTGGACGCATCTATGGTAAATGTAATCATGGATGTTCTCCCAAGAGTAGAGGTAGAAACGCTTACATAGTTGGTGAGTGAAGAGTAAAGTATGATACCTATGGCTACCACTAGGAGGATGATGAGTATTGTTGCCACGATGGGTGAAACTCCTCTCATCCTAACGAAAAAAAAACGATGAATAAATACTTTTCGGTCAGGGGCCGTTATGTATAATTATCCAACACTCCTTTTGCAGCTCTCTCTATCCCTCTTCTTACATGATCATCCCTTAGGGCATCCAACAAGGCTTTTATAGTAAGACCAGCTTCTCTAAGATACTCTTCCTCCCTTTTGTGTCTTTCTTTTATGATCTTGATGGCTTCATCTATGTCAGTTTTGATTGGAAGCTCTCCATGTTTAGCATACCTGTATATCTGGTATGTGGTGGTGGCAATGGCACTTGCGGCTGCAACCAATCCATGTATAGGATTACCGTACTTATTCAACACTAGCGATAGTGGGGCTGAAACAAGCGGAGTTCTGGACCACATAATATACAGGAAGTCTCTCGCATCTCTAACCCTTCTTCTTAGCATGAGCTGTCTTCTTGCCTTTTTGTACAACTCCTCTGCTCTTGTCTTTGGTATGTAGAGGGTATGAGTTCTCTCATCATAGTGATAGAAAACACCCTCGTGGATTTTCATTTTTAGGGGTAAAAGGAAGCCTATATACCTAAATAGCTCCTCTTCACGGGGAAACTCTCCAAACATTTCTTTATAGGTCCTAAAGAACACCTCCGGACTTATATGAGGGTATAGTTCTGTAAGTTTATTGGGGATACGTATTCCATATGGCTCGAGAACGTTGAAAGATTTTATTTTTCCCTCCCTTAGCAGTTTAAGTTCCTTTTCCCTGCTCATCTAAAAATAGGGTCAAGGAAGCATTCAAAGCTTCTTCTGCTCCTTGAACCATTCCGCAAGATTACTCCATGCGCCCCAAAAATTTTTGTGAAACTCCTTACTAACTTCCAGATAGTCTTTTATGGTTCTTGCAATAGCATGGGTTCAACCCCTCTCTTCTCAGCCAGCTTAACAGCCTTCTCCCACGGATGGATCTCTCCCTTCACACTTCTGTAATGCTGTTAGGATATAAAACCCTTTTGCACAATGTTAGAATGAGGGCCCGTAGCTCAGCGGTAGAGCGCCCGCCTTGCGAGCGGGAGGCCCCGGGTTCGAATCCCGGCGGGTCCATCCTTGGAACTATACCTTCTTATAACCCCCGCTTATGGGGGTAATCTCCGGCTGCCAGCCGCCTCCTGTCTAACATCGAAAAGGTAAAAACTTTGCGAGGTATAACATTACTATGAATTCCATCGTGGGAACACTCCTTCTCTTGGCTATTGTGGTAGCATCCTCCACACTTCTCTACAATGTCACGATGTCATCCATGGAATCTACCTCTGCCGATCTCGAAAGGACCACCATAAAACCCATCATTGTTTATCAGTCCGGGTTTATACCTCCTAACTGGATCCTCCTTCGCACAAACCAGCTATCAAATCCCCATTTCTTTATAAACAACAAAGAACCCCTTAATGTGTATAGCGAGTGCGATGGGGAGAGGTGTACCTACTATCTTCTCTCGCCTCTCTTTTGTGAGCAGATAGACAGCGTAAAGGTTGTTTCTTCGGGAGGTACCGCTGTTGTGAAACCTACCTGTCCTACTCCTATCATAAGGGAAACCCTCGACAGAAACAACGGATGGGATACTCCCGCTGCAGGCTACACCTTCTACCTCTGTGAGGGGGTGGAAGGAAATGCCTTCTGCATAGAGACAAACAAGACAACAGTGGGTTGGAGCTGGATATGTAAAGTGTTTCATCTCCCGGAAGGAAATTACATTATGGCTGCCTATATAAAGAAGGAAAACATGATAGAGACGCATATCCCAATAAACCCAGTGGGGTCAAAACAAATTTCACAAATAAGGGATAAGTATTCTGTAGCACCTCCAGCCGCTCATGGGTGGTTGTTAGAAGCTTCATCCTTTCAGCTTCCCTCCGCCTCAGATGTTCAGATATGTCTAAATGCCGGCTGGAGCACCGATGGAAATACAGCATATGCCGCCTTTGATGAGTTTAGGATATATCCGATGTTTTTCTGGAAGATAAAGAGATTGATCATTGATTTTGATTCAAATAGTTCTTATTTTACTCCCTATGATGCAAACCTCTACGAATCCAATGGATGGATTGTAGCAGAGCTAAATACTAATGGGTATTTAAATAGCATCCCTGTAGAAGACCCTAACATAGCAAACCCCATGTACCTACTCTACCTCTTGGAATTCAATGGTGATTCGTACCCTAGTACAGGTATAACATATTACAGCGGTGCTGTGATATCTGGTTTAATAGGTAACTGTGGTCCGCTAACTAATAGTGGAACGTTGTTCTGCGCTTCCCTAGCAAGACCAGATATATTGGACGCAGATATAAACTTCAAGCTAGGTATCACAACCTTTCCGCGTCCTGCCACTATAAGAGTTAGGAACATAAAGGTGTACGAGGTTATACCTGTGTGGAGGAGCTAAAGGTAGGTACTTGTGGATGGGGGTATTTTAAACCTTGGAAATACGGGTTAAAGGGAGATAAACTAAAGGCCTATGCTGAACTATTCCCTGTGGTGGAGGTTAATAGCACATTCTATTCCTTGCCTAATCTAAACATTGTGAAACGGTGGAGGAGAAATGTTCCGGAAACCTTTGAGTTTACAGTAAAACATAATAGGGAGGTTACCCATGTGAGGTTTTTCAAGAATGTGGACGATGTAACAGAGCACATACTAAGCATTATGAAAACCTTACGGAGCGAGTGGCTCCTTATCCAGACGCCAAAGAGCTTTGTCCAAACATCGAAGCACGAACAGCTGGTAAAAGACTATGTTTCTACCCTAGGTGTAAGGGCTGCCCTTGAGTTAAGAGGCTGGAAACCCATTGATGTTGGGGTGTGGGTGACGGATCCCCAGAGGGAGGTAATAGACCAACCCATTCAGTATTTCCGCGTGCATGGTAGACAGGCAAATCTTGATATTATAAGGGAAAGAACAAGGGGAGAAAGGGGCTTCCTATTCTTTAATACAAGAAGTATGTACGATGATGCTATCAACTTTATGAAGAAAACCAATCTGTAACTGTTCTTGGCTTGTTTTCCCTCAGACTTCTAATAACCTCCATGGCCTCCTCCTCTCCCTCCATGGCGCCTCTCAGAAATTCCTCCATCCAGGGTTCCCACCTATCTCCCATCTTTTCTTTAAAGATGTTGAACACATCCTCCTCGTCTATGTTAATCCTTGAAATGTGCTCCTTGAAGCTTCTCATCTCCTCCCCTACCACAGGCTTGACATAGATTAAGGCCCTCCCTCTGAAGTAATCCCTAAGCTGTTTCTCTTCTACATTTCCCACCACCTTAACAACAGGAGGTACAGAATCCCTTATCTGTGATATCTTTTCCACAGCCATAGAAAAGTCCGAAGCCTCTACTACATAGGCCCTTCTCAAACCCTTTAGCTCAACCCTGTCTACATTGTTTTTCTCCAGCAGATATACAACTCTGGGTTTGGTTATTTCATCCGCCTTCAGGGTGGTAATGGTGGTACTTCCAGGTATAAGGAATCTTCTACCTTCCAATATCCTATCTACTATCCAGTGCAGATGACCTCCAAGGTAGAATCTGAATCCCTTTGGAAAAAGGGAAGGTGGAACAGCCTTTTCTCCATATATTTCTGGGTATAAACCCTCAACAGGCTGATGAAATAGAAAGAGATCCCCTTCTATCCCTCTGTAGTCCTCCATCACCTTTATTACATACCTATCAGGTATCCACCCCATACCCACAACTTCTAATGTTTCATCTCCCTCAAGGATAACCTTTCTCCTGTGGGCGTATACAATGCCAGCCCGCTCTAAAACGTGGTATACGTTTCCTCCTCTAAGGTTCCAGTCATGATTTCCGTGTACTGCAATGAAGGGCCTTCGTTCTTTGAAAGAGTTTAGTGTTTCCCCCTCCAAGGATTCTATGGTAACCTCTATCTCCTCCCCCTTTTGGTGTTTCTTGATAATGTCTAGTGTTCGGGCAATATCATCATAGAAGGGCTTTGGAACATCAAACAGATCCCCTCCATGTAGTATAACATCGCTATCAATCTCTAAGGCTTTTTCCAACCCTAAAAATGGATCCTCTTTTCTCTCTGGATAGTTTCTATCCCTAAATCCTATGTGAGTGTCCGAGAGGAAAAGTGCCCTCACCCTAAGATGGAGGATGCATAGTTTTTAATGTCCATATCACATCTATATGAAGCGTGCCGGGGTGGCCGAGTGGTTAAGGCGCCGGCCTGCTAAGCCGGTGGGGGTCCTCCCCGCAGGGGTTCGAATCCCCTCCCCGGCGCTTGCTAACAGCTGTAGCTGCAAGAAGGTTTATTCCAAGGTCTATAATAGTACGTTGTTCTCTCACAGTATCCTGATCCCAAGAAGTGTTTGGAGTAGCAAGTCGTTGTTTTGTAATATGTATAAGGTTTACAGTCTGCGTCTCCATCATTATCCACACATCTCTGGCCCTCGTACTCGTATAGCGTTTCTTTGTATCTTACACATTCTCTCTTTTTGCATGTCCATGTTGTAAAGTTCATATTCACACATTCGTTAGCGGTACCGCTGCAGGAATCCAGAACTTTAGCAGTTTCTGCATCACAACTCTTGAAAGGCCTCCATACTTTGCAATTAAACTGTTCTGGCTCTGAGGGTTTCACGCCTCCCCATTCCCATTCACATCTGTTTATCCTTGTAGTACTGGCACATTTTTCATACCCAATACTGTAATATCTACAGGTGTCTGTACATACATCTACCGTGTTGCTGACTATGCTTTTCTTGCCGTATACATCTATAGCTACACACTCTACCCTTCTGTC
>WANZ01000008.1 GCA_015521515.1 Candidatus Iainarchaeum sp. | reverse complement strand
CCCTTAAAACTGCTCGCAGGTCTCCTTCGCCGTTTTTTAGTTTCTCCATAGCTTCGTTGGCACCCTTCACATAAGAGGCATGGTGCTTGTCATGATGCAAACGCATAATCTCCTCGGAGATAACAGGCTCTAGCGCATTGTAGTCATATGGAAGTGGGGGCAGTTCGACGCGCTTCATGTTAACAATGTTAAGAAACAATCTTTTTAATGCGATCCCTCATCCTGCACACGGAGCATATCCTTCCATAGGAAGGCATGCCACATCTTTCACATTTATTAGGTGCTGAATCTGTTGGTGTTCCTATTCTTATAAGAGTTCTAAGCAGATTCTTTCTGAACCCCGGAACCTCTCTTTCCATTTCCTTTAGAAATCTTCTTATCCTTACTGTAGGGGCTTCATCCTCTGAGGGACAGCCCGTGGGAACAGGAGTGATACCCCTTTTCTTTGCTTCATCTGCTAACCGCTCCTCTGGAACGTAGTAGAAAGGCTTCACCTTTTTTACACCAATTATGGTATCCAACACAGGTTTCAGGGAAGAAGAATAGGATGTATTTCCTGTGGCTGCGTTGTACAAAAGAAAGGAAACGATGTCGTCAAGGTTGTGTGCAGTAGCAACAACATCGTAATCCCTTCCAAAGTAGAGTAGATAGTACCTAAGCATCTGAGAACAAAGGGAGCATGCATTTTTCCTCAATACGGTTGCTATCTCAGGGAACCCAACGCCCCAATCCTCCTTAAACCTATATACATGTAGTTTAATACCCAAATCCTTTGAGAATCTCTTTACATACGCTTCCACCAGCTCAGAGCCTGGCTGGCCAAAGTTTATGTGCAGAAACTCCGCTTCTACATCATCCCTTTCAACTATGTACTTCATCACTAATCCCAGCATTAGACTATCCTTCCCTCCGGAGATTCCTGCTAGTATTTTATCTCCTGGTTTGTACATGTGCTGGCTTCGCATAAACATCCTTATCTTTTCTTCAAACATCTCTTTCAAGGGGAAGCACCCCCACAGAGTGAAGGAACCTTATGAAAGGTACGGTGACATGCACCCATCGTGGAGAAAAGGATCCCTTTGGTATGCCCTTTCCCTTTATTAAAAGCCTCTTCAGCTCCTCAAGATCATCGAAAGGTGGCACCTCTGTCCACGCCCTCCCTACCTCGATAGGAGTGTGGGCATCAGAAGAGGCAGTAATGGGAAACTTTCCTCTTGCATAGGAGAGGGCTTCCTCGTAGAAGGAGGTTTCCACATACCTCGCATTCAAAACCTCTATGATTGCATCCTTTGGTGGTATAAAATCATGTAAAAGCAGGGCGGATTTCTTCCTAAACCTATCAAATGGATGCGGTATGATGTATATACCACCCTGCTCCCTAATCCTATCTATGGTTTCTTCTGGAGACAGAGAGGGGGGTATTTCCTCCTCTATAAAGAGGGCCAATATTTCTCCTTTCTCTGTGTATACCTCCTCTCCCCATATTACAGGGATAGGCAAATCTTTCACCCTTGTAAGTCTGTTATGGTCTGTAATAGCTATCACATCTATTCCTTTCTTCTTAGAAAGAAGGGTTAGGGTGCGTGGACTCATCACGCCGTCGGGAGAGTACCACGTATGCGTGTGGAGGTCTACCCTCATAGGAGGGTTTTAGAAACCAACCCTTTATTAGTATATGGTGGGTGTATCCTTCCGATTGTATAAGGTGTCAGCCTATGCAAAGAATATTTTTCGTGCTGTTAAGAAAGATGCTAGACAGTTAACACAATACTTAGATGTTGCTGCTGCCCATGCAAACAGAAAAAACAACACATACATAGTATATGTTCAACTATACAAGGATGAAGCCAAAAGAGCGTTGAAAGAAGATGCTACAGGATGGGGCATACTTCACCCCCTTAGATTTATGTCATATTTTAACCAAAAGACACACGAAGTGTCAGAGAAACCACCGGAAAGGATTAAGATGTGTTACCTGGCCTCCATAGTGAGGAGGGGTGCTCCCACCTTTTGCGTACACATACCGCACCTAAACTATAAAATGGAGGGTAACAAAAACGTCTATACTATTAAGAGGAAGCCGATACCCCTCTCTTTCTTTATTTTTAATGATCAAGATGTAAAACTCATAGAGAAACACAGGGAAGTAATCCTCCAGCACCCCCATCTCGCATCTAACTCTGTCCACGAAACACTAGGTAGTATATACGCGCTCATGCACAATAGCATGTACGGGGGCGGGTATCCGCTCAGAAATGTGCTAATCCATAGGCCTCAAACAGAGGATGGAAAGATGGTAAACTCTGAGTTTGATACCATATTTGTGGGAGATAGACTTAATATCTATGAGATAAAGTCTCTGGGAGAAAGTTACGAGAAGTTTCACAAGCGGATGGACGAAAAGATAAAAAGCCATAAAAGGGTGCTAGAATTGCTAGAAAGGACTAGCATACCTTACACTTATCATCTTGTGGTTACAGGCACCGATGACAAGGAGATAAGGCATGCTATAAAGGAGATAAGGGGAAAGGTGAAAAAGCTCGGAAAGGTAACCATACACGGGTTTAATGTAGGTAAGATGGTACCCGTGAAGAGGATAGAGGTTTAATACTTTATCCTACCATCTAAGCATGGGCGGTCGGGGTGGTGTAGCCTGGCTAGCACGTGGGACTGTGGATCCCGAGACCCGGGTTCAAATCCCGGCCCCGACCCTTTGCTCATAAAGAGAAATGCGAGGAACGTTACCTTTGTTGGCCCAGTAGTGATAAAGTTTTCCTGGAATGTGAAGAGGGGATTCAAGGAATTTTTAATAGGATGGAGGGCCTTTCTTCATGGTCTCTCTGTACCTCATCTATGGATTCCTTTTTTCCTTATTAGGCCAAGAGTAACACTTCTTCATGAACTCCCCCCTGAGTGTAAGCTAAGGCTTGTACCCGATATTATAAGGGCTGTGAAACAACTATCAAGCATTGGAATAGAACATAGAGAGCTTAGACATCCAGAGAGACACATCGGGATCTGGAGGGGGAAGATCGTGTTTATAGACTTTGATAGGAGCAGGTTCTCGAAGAGGAGCAGGGATGTGAACAAGATTAGGGAATGGGTAAAGGTTATAGAATCCTTATACCAAGCTGATCAAGAACCATCTCGTAAAGTGCAATCACAAGAAGAATAATTGTTAGGAATACAATGAGCTCATAGAGCTCCTTGTGTGTGAAGTACTTTATCCTATCCCTGTGGAAGATAACGTCAAGCAGCTCGTCACCAAAGTGTATGGAAAGGAAAGTCCCTATGGCTGAAAGAACGATAATAATCCAGTAGGAGGGGGTTGTGAGAATGTGGTAGAAGAGTTGAAGGAGAACCGTGGTATTGTACACCTCAGGGTTAAAGGTTAGAAAGAAGATGTTCAGTGTGATAGCGAAGGCCCACACGGCCATCTCGCTTTTTATCATTCTTATGCCTA
Source organism: Candidatus Iainarchaeum sp. (assembly GCA_015521515.1). Classification (GTDB taxonomy): domain Archaea; phylum Iainarchaeota; class Iainarchaeia; order JAADDC01; family JAADDC01; genus WANZ01. The sequence continues at coordinate 5,391 of WANZ01000008.1, read as the reverse complement.
ACAACACTCTCAGGGGAAAATCAAGAAGTAGGCCGGCATCCGCTATAGGGGTGCATAAAACAAAGAAGCTCCAAGTAAGAAGGGTTATAACAATACCATATTTCCACCCAAAGTGGAACGATACATAAAGAAAGTAGAGCAGTACAATGAAGAATACCATAAGAAAGCGTTTCAATGCGTATCTCTTCGTCTCATGCTTCAGGAGAGACGTAGTAACACCTCCTTCACTTCTTCTATGGGTGCATCTGTTTTTATGCCAAGGGGTTCAGCGTGGGATCGGGAGGCCTCAAAGCCTTTCTTCCTTAGAAGCTCCAGTACCTCCTCCAAGGGAGGTGGTGAGATGGAGAGGGTGCTCGAGAGGGTATGAAGGTTGTAATAGCCTATTGTATCTATCTCCTGATACAGCGTTTTAAGGAGCTTTATACTTTCTGGGACGATATACTCTGTAGCATTCTTCAACATTCGTTCCACAATAGTATTATTCTTTATAGGACCCATCCAAATCGGTCCAATACCGTTGTACAGACTTATTAGTTTTGCGTTTCTCGTCACAAGGGAGGGTGTTCTTCTTACCGTTCCCATTACCCTTACATGGTGTTTGTAGAAGAAGCTAACCATAGGCTCAAATGTTTTCTCATAGAGGGATAGAGAGTGTTGTATATATCCTATAAGCACCCGTATGGCAAGCTCCCTGTACCACTCAACCTTTTTGGTAACAGTGTGGTATTTCTTCCTTGAAGAAAGGGGAGAACTTCCAGATAGGGGAGCGGTGTCTGTTGCTGTTACCATGATAACACCTTTATGGGTTATGGAGCGGGAAAGAGAATGTAGAAATGGGGCTGGACTACCAAATGGGTCCAGATCTATGGCCTGAAACTTCTTCTCATAGAGGAGAAGGTTAACATCCTCATTTAATACCTCTCCTGAAACACCGTTCAGCTCAAGGTTTTTCCTTATGGTGTTCACAGCATGGGGATCTATATCGTTGAAGGTAACCTCCTTTCTAGCTTCTAGAGCGTATCTAATCCCTCTAATACCAGTGGCTGCCATAGCATCCAATACGTGCCTCACTTCCATAACGGAAAGGAATAACACAGATATATCCCTTGGAACTCTGGCATGTGGGTTGTAGAAAGTGTTATCTGTAAGGATAGTTGCCTTTCCCTCTTTTATCATAGTATATCTACCTTTTCACCCAATATCTGACCAGGCACTCCCTTTGTGAATCGGGCTCTTACTCTGCCCCTGTTGCCATGTGGAGAGGTGATCACTCCTTTTAGTTTTCTGCCACCAGGTGTTACCCACTCTACCTTCTTTCCTATAAATTTGGAGGCTTCCTTTCTATTCTTCACACCGGGTATCTCAATGATTACTTGGTTGGTTCTCGTTGTGTGTCTGCCCCTCCTGTAGGATACCACCACACCTCTCATGTTGAGAGTTGTTCCCCATAAGGTTCTAAAAGGTATTAGCACTTACACTTCTTCTCTCTTCCCTTCCAGATCCCATATCCCACCAAAAGAACACCTAACAAAACAAATGTTGGCCAAAATGGCACCAAAGGTTTTAGAATAGAGGCTAGCGTGATTGCATTAGCTCCTAACAGAGATAAAACTATGGGATTGCAGCAAAACGATGGAGATAAGGCTGTTATCGTCCCAAAAGCTGTGCTACCCAATCCTCCAATGATTGGGACCTTTTTCACTGTATTCAATTGAGTGTTGTATTATTTTAAGGTTGCAGCTAGTGTGGAAAGTGCACCACACGTTGCAAAGAATGGTCCACAAGATGCTTCTATAATGTAGTCCACACTTCCTGCAGTGGAGTATCATCTTATCAACTCCCTTAGAATGTCCAGTACCTCCTTTGCGTGTCCTTTTGCTTTTACGCCAATCTTCTTCCACCTAATGTTACCCTCTGGATCCACAATAAAGGTGGAACGGATGGTAGTCTCTCTTCCAAACCTCTTACCCCATGCTCCAAACTTTCTTATAACTTCCGTAGAGGGATCGGACAGCAGCACAATTCTAAGATTATGCTTTTCCCTGAATTTTTTGTGGCTTTCCACACTATCCTTGCTTATTCCTATAATTCTAACTCCTAATCTGTCAAACTCTTCCCTCAGGGAAGAAAACTCCTTTGCCTCTATGGTGCATCCCTGTGTATTGTCCTTGGGGTAAAAGTATATTACGCTCCACCCCTTTAGATCCTTGTCACATAGCTCTATTTCTCTTCCCTCTTCGTCTATGCCCTTTAGGCAAAAGTGTGGGATGTTTTCCATGTATAGAAAAGAGTATGTATTGTTGTTTAAAATACATGCTCCATTATTCCTATGTGATTGCAGGGGTAGATGAGGCTGGAAGAGGACCCCTCGTAGGGCCTCTCGTTGTGGCGCTAGTTGAGGTGGAGGATGAAAATCTTTTGAAGGAGATCGGGGTAAAAGACTCTAAGCTTTTAGATCACAAGGAGAGAGAGGAGCTTTACAACCAAATTCTTGACATTTCGAAGAGAGTGTTAGTGGAAAGGGTAGAACCCTTTGTAATAGATGAATACGTAAGTGTTAGAGGTTTAAATAGGCTTGAAATGGAGGTTATGTCTGGGCTTATCTCCCGCTCGAAAGCGGATATTATATACGTAGACGCACCCGATGTGGATACGAACAGGTTCGAAAAGATGCTAAGGGAGAAAACCGGAAAGAATGTTGTAGCGTCCCACAGGGCTGATAGGATATATCCGGTGGTGTCAGCTGCTTCTATAGTAGCAAAGGTGGTAAGAGACAGGATTATCAGGGGAATCGAGGCTGTATACGGAAGGGTGGGATCCGGCTACCCTCACGATAGTGAAACAGTTTCCTTCGTGGAGCGGTGGATAAAGGATATGGGGAGGGTGCCTACCTTTGTGAGAAGAAGCTGGAAAACAATTAGAACAATAAATAAAAAGCTTTCCCAGTCCTCCCTTGAGGACTTTCTCCCATAGATGGTTTTAAATGCTTCGTTCTATTTAGTATCGATGGACAGGGATGAAGATCTGGAAAAGTACTTCTACAGCGTGTTTAACAGGATGATGAGCGCCTTCAGTTCTGGAGCTGTAGGAGTAAAGATCAGCATAGATCCCGAGGGGAATGTGCATATTGACCCCATAAAACCAAGGAAGAGAAAGATATATGTACCATACGAGGTTGTGGATGCTGGAAATGAGATTGTGGTAACGGTGGACAGGAGAAACATTAAGAAAGGCAAAATTTCCATAAGAACGGATCACATTCTTGTAGAAACTCCAAAGGGGGAGAGATATATCAAGCTACCATCCACTGTTCTTCCATCACCGGAGAGTGTAGAAGAGAGGAATGGAATATTGGAAATCGTTCTAAAGAAAGGTGAAGGGCAGGGAGAGCAGCACATTCATTTGAAGTAGGTGTCCATGATTTTCGTTTTACGGATCTTTATATACCTCCCTTCCCTTTTCATCACCACAAACCCATAATTTCTAAGCTTTTCCACCAACTCCTTTGCATTTTTGTATACTTTCCTCAGCTTAGACATGGATACTTCTCCTTCCTTCATGAGAAGCGCGATAGCCTTCAGCTCTCCCTTGCTGAACTCGGGGAGGAGGTTGAATTTGTTTACAAAGTGTGCGTACTCCTTCTTTAGCTCCATCCTTATACCATCACCATATTTCTTTATCTCTATGGAAGTAGGGGCATACCTCTTTTCCAACTCCTTTAAGAGTTCTTCTATCTCGTGTGGGGTGGTGTCTAACATCTGAGATAGCTCCTTTATGGTTAAGGGACGAGGAGAGATAAATAGGATAGCTTCCAGCTCATTTATCATGATACCACCTTTACCAGTACCTCCCCAAAAATCTCCTCCTGGATGAGTTCTACCTTTCCCTCCGTCGCAAGGTAGAGCAATGCCAATAGTACCCTCACAAACTCCTCTGTATCATTGTATAACTCTCTCAGATACACAACTTCTGCGTTCCTTACCTTCCTATAAACTTCTTCTATGTAAAGATCTACCTCCTCGCCCTCATCAGGTAGGGCAAATACCTCCTCCACCTCAGGGGGTTTATAGGGCTCCTTTTTGGGAGTTTTCTTCATGAGTTTCTCCATAACATTCATGAGCTCCTCCAGGGATACCTTTCGCCTCGTTAGCCTCAGGGGAGCCACCACCTCCTCTGTCGGAGGGGGTACATCTTCTGGTTCTGGAAGCACTATATCTTCCACTACCTCCGTATCTCTCTCCTCTTTTTCTTCCCTCAGTATGGAGGACTTAAGGTATAAGAGGATGGAAGCTGCTAGTACCACATTAGCGGGTATATAAAGATCTTTTGACTTCATTTGTCTGATTTCCTCTATGAATATGCTTGTTAGCCTTACAATGTCTACATTCCAGGGGTCAATTTCCCCTTTATCCACCAATTCATACAACATACTCTTCCACTCTGGCACCCTTACCAGTTCCACAATTTTACCCTCTTCCACTCAAGACTAATTACACCAACCTATATAAACCTCCTCCCTATAATGGATAGCGTGGAGAGAGTACAGACAGGCATCCCAGGTTTGGATGACCTCATATCTGGGGGGTTCCCCCGCAACTCCAATATTCTGGTGGTTGGCGGTCCGGGTACAGGTAAAACTATCTTTGCACTGCAATATATCTACGCAGGAGCGTCCCTCTATCAAGAGCCCGGTGTGTTTATAACGCTGGAGGAGCCAGCCTCCAACATCACGTGGAACCTGCAGAACTTCAAGTGGGATTATACTTCTGTTGCCAATGCCATGAAGATCTTCAGAGTAAGGGTATCCTCCCCTCGCCAGTTTAGAGAAAACTGGAGAAAAGAAGTGGATGAAATTGTAAGTCTGGTAACAAAGATTGAAGCCTTTAGAGTTGCCATAGACTCTCTGACTGCGTTGGTAAAATATTTGGGGGCTGTTCCACTTGCAGGAGATAGTACAAAGGGTATATGGGCATATGATCCCTCTTCCGTAGATTTTTACTTGTACTATCTGCTGGATAAGCTAAAGGAGTTGGGAGTAACCACCGTTCTTACAGCAGGAGCTCCGGATGATAGGATGAAGTTCTCCACCTTTGGAGTGGAGGAGTTTGTAGCAGATGGTGTGATAAGGCTATACTTTATACCGCCCCACAGGGCAATCTTTATACGAAAGATGAGAGGTACAAGACATTCAAACAGAGTGCATCCTCTAGCTATTACGGAAAAGGGAATACAGGTGTATTCTCACGACGAAATCCTCTGGGAAGCCCTAAGATAGATAATTATACATAACAATTCCCAACCGAAAGGTATTTATTCATCGTTTTTTTTTTCGTTAGGATGAGAGGTATCTCACCCATCGTGGCAACGGTGCTGTTGATTGCTATCGTTGTT
>WANZ01000007.1 GCA_015521515.1 Candidatus Iainarchaeum sp. | reverse complement strand
GATAGCCATGACAACCATGACAGGAAAGGCAACAGAAGCAAGAGAAAAACTCGCCCAAATAGTAGTAGATGCTATAAAACTAGTGGCCGAAGAGGTGGATGGAAAGATTGTAATTGATGCAGACCAGATAAAAATAGAGAAAAAACAAGGAGGGGCGCTTTCGGATACCCAACTAGTGAAGGGTATTGTAATTGATAAAGAGAGAGTACATCCCCAGATGCCTAAGAGGGTAGAGAAAGCTAAGATAGCACTTATAAACTCAGCACTTGAGGTAAGAGAGACGGAAACAGATGCAAGAATAAATATCACGTCACCTGACCAGCTACAGGCGTTTATTGAGCAGGAAGAGAGGATGATCAAGGAGATGGTTGACAAAATTGTGGAGAGCGGTGCGAACGTAGTATTTGTGCAGAAGGGTATAGATGATCTTGCCCAGCACTTCCTAGCAAAGGCTGGTATACTTGCAGTAAGAAGGGTTAAGAAGAGCGATATGGAGAAGCTTGCAAGAGCCACAGGAGCAAAGATCGTCACAAGAATAGATGACTTGTCCCCAGAGGACCTTGGTGAAGCAGAGCTTGTGGAGGAGAGGAAGATAGCAGGAGAATCCATGATATTTGTGGAAGGATGTAAGAATCCCAAGGCTGTTACCATATTGGTAAGAGGTGGAGCAGAGCATGTAGTGGATGAGGCAGAAAGGGCCATAAAGGATGCCATAGGCTCGGTGACATCTGCCATAGAGAGTGGAAGGGTGCTGGCTGGTGGAGGAGCTCCAGAGATGGCCGTTGCCGTAAGATTGAGAGAGTATGCCCAGAAGGTGGGTGGAAAGGAACAACTAGCAATAGAGGCATTTGCAGACGCACTTGAAATTGTTCCAAGGACTCTCTCAGAAACGGCAGGAATGGATCCAGTAGATACCATTGTAAAACTTAGAAGTATACACACAAAGGAGAAGGACGGTAAATACTACGGTGTAGACGTATTTAACGGTGAGATAGCCAATATGAAGGACAAGAGCGTACTTGAGCCACTAAAGGTAAAGTCCCAGGCTATGATAAGCGCCTCAGAGGCAGCCCAGCTCATCCTAAGAATAGATGACATTATAGCAGCGGCAAAGAAAGAGGAGAGCAAGGAAGGAGAGGGAGCCGAGACAGACACAGAGTTTGACTAACATATATAAACCCCCCTCCTTTATCTTTTTTCTATGAAGCTCCCACCGGAAATTAAGGAGCGGATAAAAAATACAAAAATCAGGAAATTTTCCCTGGACAAGCGTCCACTGCTTCAACATCTCCTTATAAAGCAGGGTATAATAGATGAACACGATGCAAAACTACATGCTCATATAATATTTGAACACCGCTTGCCAAAAGACATTTCAAAGGATCTAAAGGATAGATTTGTGCGTGCTGCCTATAGACCGGTTCGAGATACAAAGCATTTGGTAAAAATATGGGAGAATGAGTCGAAGATAAGGGAAAGACTGTTCTTTGCTTCTCATACAGCAGCATTAGCGCTAAGAAGGGGTTATAGAAAAGGTAAAAGGGTAACAGTGGAAGATGCGGCAAAAGAGATAGTAGATGCATACGAAGAAGTTGCAAAGATTTGTTGCGAGTAGCTAAAGTGGATAAAATAGGAAGAGGAGAATTTCTATTGCTATGATGGCTCCTACTATAAGGAATACTTGTTGTGGGGAGAGCTTTGGAGCCCCCGTCTCAAGAGAGAAGGATAGTACTCCTAACGCTGTTGCAGGGGACTCTGTCTTTATCTTTTGTAACTTGGGCACGATGAACTTTATAACGTAGAACACCTTATAAACTATCATGAACAAACAGGCAATCATTAACATTATCATACTTGTTGTTCTACTCTTTGGAGGGTTGTATCTATCTACAAAGTTGGGCTATATTCATTGTACAGCAATACCAAACTGGTGTGATGTCTATACCGCCATAAATGAAGCAGTGCTCGGAAGACCCTATCCCTTTGTTCTGGTGGCGTATGGAAATGATGGTATGGGGGATCCAAAAGCGGTGTACGAGTACTTTACTAATGTTTGCAGGCTAAAAACACAGATAAAAAACATAAATAATCTGTATTTGGGCAATCTAAAACGGTATGACGCTATTATAGTTACCCATGCGAAAACACTTAGCACAGAGCAGCTAGAAATGTTATGGGACTATGCGGCTGGTGGTGGCAAGTTAATACTGATAGGGGATGTTGGAACAAAGAGTAACAAAGATGATTACCTAAGGTGGGAAGATCTGGAAGGAAACAGAGAGGGCATAGTAAATGTGTGGGATAGAAAAAAGGAAACAGGAGATATCATTCAATTTGGATCTTTTCTGTTGGGGCTAAAGTACATTGGTGAAGGTACGGGAGGCGAACTGGTAACAGAGCTTGGAGAGCTTACTGACGGTCTTCCTAGGAGGATGAGCATAAATATACCGTTTGCAGCAGTAAAGGTAATTGGTGCATCTGCCTTTGGGCCGTATACTGTTGAGGGTGTAATAGAAAATACTAGACAAATAGGAGATGAACCTCCTCCCTATCCCGCTATCCTTAGAGTGGGATATAGGTTATTTTATATATCATTTCCACCCGAGGAGATGGGCAACATGCTCATATACAATAACCTCTGCAGAGTGGTAACCTAATAATTTAAATACATCCTAACACTATAGTTAGGCATGTACGGTGGTGGGCAGCAAGGAGGAAAAGACGATGCGGCGCTCATGGCCGCGCTGGCTATGGCAGCAGCCCAACAAGAAGAAGCTCGCAAGAAAACCAAATTCTTAGAAGCTGCTCTCCCAGTAGCATTGCTGGCAATTTTGGTGCTCATATTTGCTGTAAAGCTTGGATTTATAGATCTGAGTGTTATCCCTATCTTCCAGCAGCCTGTAACTGTGCTAATACTGACAGATAACGACGCTTCTGTAGAAATAAGGAACCTATATACAGTACTACAGCAGGAATCCTCCTACTACAAGATAAAACCAAGAAAGATGATTATTAGGCCGACAACCAGGCTTTCTGCCTCCCAACTGGCAGATGCAGATGTGGTAATACTCTATCAAGTAGAAGATAAGGTGCTAACCACAAAGCAGAGGCTAGAATTGGCAAAATATGTAAGAAACGGCGGCAAGCTTATTGTGGTGCTAAACTCAGGTACGTACACAACAGAGTGTGATGTAAGTTATCCATGTAGTGCGTCAAAGAAGGTATGGATAGGCTGGAAGGAACTAAAGGACTTCATGCCAGTAGAGTGCTACGAAGAAGCCTCCTGCAGACCCACAACTCTAAATAATGCAACTCTTACAACTATAGATCCTGATCACCCTATTATGAGGGGCTATGATGAGCTTACCTTGGGAAGTGTAAAGGTAATAAAGGAACTCCAGTTATCTAACACAGGATTAGATGTGGCAGATATCCAGAAAGCAACGGGAGAAACAGTAGAATCGCTTACCTTGGGTATTACGGTAAGCAGCGGCATCTTTGGAACAAGAGTGGTGCACTTCAACTATGATCCATGGAAGACAAGAAACATACTTATAAACACCATACTTTACCTTGCGGGTAGAAGTCCATGAGACTCATAGTAGGTGTAGATCCCGGCAAATATGTGGGTATAGCAGCATTAAACTTCAGGGGAAAGGTAGAGTTTGTCACCACTTTGCTCCATCCCTCCTTTGATGTAGTAGTAAGAAGCATTATAGAGAAAGGAAGACCTGTAATTGTAGCTACAGATGTGAATCCACCCCCAGAGATGGTAAAACGAGTTGCTTCTCAGACTGGAAGTATACTATTCACGCCAAAGGAGGATATCAGAAGGGCAGAAAAGGAAAGAATCATGAGAGATGTATTTTCCCTTTCGTTGAATGACCACGAGAGGGACGCGCTTGCTTCAGCTTATACAGCATACCAACACTATAAGCCTGTTATAGAAAGAGTGATGAAAAGGTTTGAGGACGAATCATTTAGAGAAGAGATAATAGAAAGGGTTATTAGGGGCAACCAGCTTGTTGGAAGCATATTAGAGGAATTCCCACCGTCAAGGAAATCCTCCTCTACCCGCCAACGTGCAAGAGATCCAAAAGAGGTTATTAGGCTCCGACAGAGGATAACAGAACTGTTGGAGGAGAGAGATAGGTTGTTAAAAGAGATAGACAGGCTAAGGAAAAGAGAACCCATAGTAATTTCTGCTGATACAAGGGTAAGGCAACTTGAAGAAAAGATTTTGAAGCTAAGAAGGGAAAAGGAGATGCTTGTGGAGTATGTCGAACATTTGCATAGACTTGTGGAGGATCTTACGAAAAGAGAGGAACAACATCCACCTTCTATAGACGAGATGATAAGGGAGTATAGAGAACTCAGGAAGCAACAACTGAAGCTCCTTTAAACCTTCCACCTATTCATTCCTTCACGGGGTGATACCAATGGCAGAGAATGAGATATACGTGGGCAAGAAACCAGTAATGAACTATGTGTTGGCTGTAGTAACACAGTTCAACCAGGGAGCAAAGGAGGTGCACATAAAAGCAAGAGGAAAGGCCATTTCTAAGGCTGTAGATGTAGCAGAAATAGTCAGAAACCGCTTTGTTTCCGACGCGAAGGTAAAAGAGATAACTATTGGTACTGAGGAGGTACAGGGAGAGAACGGGACCACCAAGGTGTCGGCCATAGACATTGTGCTGGCAAAGTGATCCCTTTATTTTTCCTCCGTTTTTATATTTATTCATGGTGCAACTACCCATCTGTGATAGATGTGCAAGCACAGAGGAATTGTGTGAAGTGGACAGAGAGAAGCTAGAAAAGGGGTATATAACAGAGTTTGATGTTCAAGTGGCTAGAATACTCTATGATATGGACAAATATTTTAGAATAGGAGATGAAGTAGAACTCATTAGAGCATACGATCTAGGATCCTTTGTTTTGATAGTAATAAGAGGAGAGATAGGCCGACTTATTGGGAAGAAAGGGAAGGTACTAAAGGAACTAAGAAACAGGATAGGAAAACCGGTAAGGATAGTAGAAGTGGATGTGGATGAGAAGAAAACGGTGCAGGATCTCTTCT
>WANZ01000006.1 GCA_015521515.1 Candidatus Iainarchaeum sp. | reverse complement strand
GGGGCTGACAGCAGGATGACGGTCAGGCTGAAGACCTTACCCGACACGCTGAGAGGCGGTGCATGGCCATCGTCAGCTCGTGCCGTGAGGTGTCCTGTTAAGTCAGGCAACGAGCGAGACCCGTGCCCTCTGTTGCCATCCCGGGGGAGACCCCGGGGGCACTCAGAGGGGACTGCCGGCGTAAGCCGGAGGAAGGAGCGGGCGACGGTAGGTGACATGCCCCGAATGCCCCGGGCTACACGCGCCCTACAATGGCCGGGACAATGGGAGGCGACCCCGAAAGGGGTAGCCAATCCCCTAAACCCGGTCTCAGTCGGGATCGCGGGCTGGAACTCGCCCGCGTGAACGTGGAATCCCCAGTAATCGCGCGTCACTATCGCGCGGTGAATACGTCCCTGCTCCTTGCACACACTGCCCGTCAAGCCAGCCGAGGGAGCCCTGGTTGAGGGGGACTCCCGCAAGGGGGTCCTCCGATTCTGGGGCTCCTGAGGGGGGCTAAGTCGTAACAAGGTGTCCGTAGGGGAACCTGCGGACGGATCACCTCCTCTGGGAGGTCAGAACCAGAGGGAGGTTCTCCGGTCGCTCCAATGGCTGCCCGCGTCACCAACTTAGGTAAGCGGCGAAGGTGATAGAAAACTTAATAAAGGGGAAATGCATTATTAGAGCGGTGATAGATATGAGAAGCCAGGGTACATTTGAGTACATGTTGCTGCTGGGTGGAGTAATTATAGTTGTACTAATATTGGCCAACAGTCTGCTCCAGGCAGGGCAGCAGGGTGCCACCACAGCAGGTCAATCTATTCAACAAACTACATCTACACTACAAAAAGAGATAAATCAGCAGCTAAACCAACTTGGCGGATAGTTTTTCTATTCGGGGAGTGATATGTGGGAAGTTTTGATATTGTTACCTCTTCTCTTTTATTTCTCTTTGGAGGATATAAAGAAACGGGAAATTCCGGATGAGCTGGTATACATTTCCTATGGGGTGGCTGTGCTTCTTGGTGTTTCCCACGAAACATTCCTATATAGTCTGATTGTTACAGCCGCTATAGCGGTACTACTCTATGCTATGGGCGCATTTGCGCTGGGAGATGTATGGATACTTCTTATTATCGGAGCTGGAATACCCTATACATTGTTTGGAGTGCCGATATCCCTTCTTTCTCTTACTTTTGCCATATTACTGTCTGGGCTGTACGGTATGTTTGTTGTGTTGAGAAAGAAAAGTCATGAGCTGTTAAGTCACATGAAGAAATCTGTGCTTCTCGCCATTCCCTTCTCCATACATCCTTTTCTTGGAATACTGGCATGGGTGTTTCTGCCAGAGAGGTATTACTTGCTGTTTCTTCCCCTTGGAGTAGTTAGCTTTAATCTGAACTTCTTTCTTGCCATAGTTCTGCTTTCTGCAGTTATTTATCTCCTTAGGATAAAAAAGCTTCTTAGGTACGAGGAAACAGTTAAAGAGGGGGTTATACCAGCAGAAGTAATAGATAAGGAGGGTAAAAGGTATGATCTAAACATTAATACACTATTAAAGATTCAGAAAGGTGAAATCCTTCCTGTCCATAACATAGGAGCGGATGGGCTGACAGAGGAAGATGTGAAGAGGTTGAAGGAGATGGGAATAAATAGTATAAGGGCTCATCTTTCCATCCCTTTCATACCCTTCATCACACTGGGTGTTATATGTAGTTTGGCCCTTTTTATTGTGTGTGGAGGTGGGGTGTGTTCCTCATTGCCTTACTTCTTCTCTCACTAATAGAACCTGTAGAAAGCAGTATAGAGGATTTGAAAGATTTTGGAAGATTATACAAGGTTTGCGCCACCTTTTTGCCTGTAAAAGCTTTGGAAAAAGGGTGTTTATATAGGATTTTGGATGAAAGTGGCGAAATAAAGGGTGTATCCTTCTATGGACAATGCATATCAGGATATAGATGCGTGTATGGTAGATTAGAGATGTACAGAGGTGAAAAAGAGCTTGTTATCCTTTCAGACGCTTAACAGTATAATAGAGGGAATTCTACTGGCTCTCATACCTGGCTTACATCCTATGCTACTGGGGTGGAAGGAACCTTTCCTTTTAGGGGTGCTATACGGGAGCTTTACAGGAGCCGCCATATACCTCTCCAAACATCACATATACCACCCGGACACCGCAGGAGGTAAAGGAGTTGCTCTTGTAGAGGTTCTGAAGGGTGTTATCCTAGCTATCCTTCTTATCCCTCTTGCATTAGTTCTATACAGTGTTGAAATTCCATTTTCTCTGGTTTTTCTTATTCTCTTCCTTATGTCCCTTCCCCTTATGAAGTATCCTTCCTTCTTATTGTCTGGAATACTAGGTGTTATAGCTCTAAGGATGTCCGTAGATGTGTATGCACCCCTCGCAAGCGGGCTCTTCTATCTTTTTGCATCCAAGGCTATTCTTCAACCCTTTCCTCTGGAAAGAAAAGAGGACACAGTAAGAGGTGTGCTCTCAGGATTTCTAACCGGTTACGTGCCCGCTCTTCCTCCTTCGTTATGGGCTTCCCTACTTAGAGGAGGCAGTATAGGGGTAGGAGCTGCCGTTGCTCCCATATTCTCACTAGTAGCACTGCTATATGGTAAGACACGAAGTGCTATGTCTGCCTTTATAAGTTATCCCTATCCAGAGATAATTATCCTTGTAGGATTGTCGTATATTGTAGCTCTTATACTTGTGCTATCCCTCTTTAACATCGCGGAGATCCCTTCTCTCCCAAAAGAGGTTACCATCGGAGTACTAATAGCTCACGCGGTTTGGAGCGGCATTCCTAACCTTTTGTTGCTTATACTGTCCGTAGCTGCCATTCTTATATCAAAGGAGGATCCTCCCTCTGCATTGTTTGGATTTCTTATTATACCCACTTTAGTGTATTACTCATAGTAGTATTCCCCTCTTTTCTTCTGTTCCCTATCCTTTTGGGATCCAGGTTTGTTTATCCTTGGTCTTCCCGTCTGGGGGTCCCTCCTAAAGGTTATATCAAGCTCCTTCAATAAAGCGTTCATACCCCTTCTCTTATCCATAGGAGGAGAGGCAATCCCTCGTTTGCCAGGTTCTCCGGAAAATACAATTATTCTATCAGATATATAATCTACAAAGGCCAAATCATGGTCTACCACCATGGCAACAGCCTTTCTCTGAGAAATAATCCTATTTATAACCTTAGATAATCTCACCCTTTGTTCCACATCGAGATAGGCACTAGGCTCATCCAGCAAATATATATCCGCCTCGCGGGAGAGAGCTGCAGCCACAGCTACTCTCTGCATCTCTCCTCCAGATAAAACAGAGGCATCCGCCTCCAACAACTTATCCACCTCCAAGGGTTTCAGAATCTCTCTAGATGTATCCTCATTTATCTCAAGTAGAGATGCCACAGGTTTAGAAGGAAGCTCTATATATTGGGGTTTATAGCTTACCTTCACATCCAATCGCCTTGAAAGCTCTTCCACGAAGGTGGTTTTTCCTATGCCGTTTCTTCCTACAATACCCACCACCTCCCCCTCATAGAGGGTTCCTCCCTCCACATCAAGGGAAAAATCACCCTTTTTAGCAGAAAAGGAGGGATAATCAAGGAAAGGTTTGGACGGCTCCTTAGAAGAT
>WANZ01000005.1 GCA_015521515.1 Candidatus Iainarchaeum sp. | reverse complement strand
CCACAGGGGAAAGATTGCCATATCACCCAAGGTACAAATAGAGGGAAAATTACATATCTGGTACACGCCGGGTGTTGCAGAGGTAAGTAAACATATATATTCCAATCCAGACGATAGCTTTGAGCTGACGTGGAGAGGCAACACAGTTGCTGTAATATCTGATGGCACCCGAGTGTTGGGGTTGGGTAATATAGGCCCTGAAGCTGCTCTGCCGGTAATGGAAGGCAAAGCACTTTTGTTCAAGCATTTCGGAGGAGTGGATGCAGTACCCCTGGTGCTAAACGAGAGGGATGAAGAAAAATTGTTTCACATCATTTCTTCCCTTGCTCCTTCCTTTGGTGGTATAAATCTTGAGGACATAGAAACACCCAAGTGTTTCCACCTTCTTGACAAGCTAAGAGAATCCCTCCCCATCCCTGTTTTTCATGACGACCAGCAAGGCACAGCCACCGTAGTGTTGGGTGCACTCATAAACGCCACTAAACTTGTAGGTAAGGATATATACTCTTCAAAGATAGTGCTGTATGGTGCGGGAGCTGCAAACAGAGGACTATACAAGCTCCTTCTGGCCTTTGGGGTAAAGAAAGAGAACATTGTAGTGATTGACTCAAAGGGTGTAATAAGTATGGAGAGGGATGATGTTAGGGGGACCTACAAGGAGGAGATGATCCATCCCAGTATTACATCCTTAGAAGAAGCATTCTCTGGTGCTGACATCCTTGTAGCAGCTTCAAAACCAACCCCCGGTATTATCTCAGAGAAATATCTTCTAAAGATGGACAATCCCATTATCTTCTCCCTCGCAAATCCCACTCCAGAGGTGGATATAGAAACTGCTAGAAGAGTAGGAGCTTCGGTGTATGCTACGGGGAGAAGCGACCTCCCCAACCAGGTAAACAATGTGCTGGCATTTCCTGCCATCTTTAGGGGTATTCTAACGGTAAGAGCCAAAAGCATCCCAGACGAAATACTAATAGAAGCCGCAAGGAGCATTGCCTCCTACTCTGAGAGATACCTTCCAAGCAGGATTGTAGCCCCTGCTGAGGATAAAGAACTTTATCTACACGAATCTATTTCTGTGGCTAAAAGGGCAATGGAGTTAGGCATAGCTCGGAGAAAATTATCCTCCTCGGAGTTAGAAGAGGAAATAAGAAGGTACCTGGGGTTGTAGCATGGATTCAACATTATTTTTCCTTCTGTCTGTATATTTAGGTAACCCACCAGTTTGGCATTACCAGCTGCAGAGTTATACATGCCCCCTTTCTCCCCTCCCACACAAGGTGGTGGATTTGGACGAATATTCGTGTGATATGAGAGGAATAACACTTGCATACATATCTATTGGTGAGGCAGAAGACTACAGGAAATATTGGACCTCTCTTCCAAAGGATATCATTGTAGAGGAGAATCCAGAGTGGAAAGGCAATTATACTGTTCGTTTCTGGGATGATAGGTGGAAAAAGGTTGTGTTTTCTCGCGTTCAAAAGGCCATAGATAGGGGTTTTTCTGGAGTGTATCTGGATAAGGTGGATGTGTATGAGGAGATTGGCGAAGCAGAAAGGATGGTGGTGCTTATATGCCAGATATCAAATTTTGCAAAGTCAAAACGTCCAGATTTTCTAGTCTTTGTGCAGAATGGACTTGATTTATACCCAAAGATAAGGAACTGTATTGATGGTATAGGAAAGGAAGATACCTGGTTCTTTGATGATGAAGAAATTGATGCTAATACTTCCATTCTTAGAATGGCCAAGAGAGATGACAAGATAGTGATGTTGGTAGACTACCCCACACTTCCTCACAACCAGATCAAATTCTATCGAAGGTGTATAGGAGAAGGCTTTCTTTGCACGGTTAGTAACAGAGAACTAAACCTTCCACACCCTCTTTATCCACTCCTATGGCATCCTAAACAGTTAAAAACACTTTACACCCCATGAGATGTGGGGCTCCGGTGGTGTAGTCCGGCCAAGCATGCGGGCCTCTCGAGCCCGTGACCCGGGTTCAAATCCCGGCCGGAGCACTTGTCGAACCTTACTTCGTTGATTACCGCACATAGCCACAACACATAAAAACCACCATACCTATCATCCCCACCATGACAGACTACGACCCAAACGACCCATCCAACCAGGACAACTACGGCCACGGGGATTGATTTCTTCCCTTTCTTTTTTGTATGTTAAATAGCTCCTTGAGGACTCTCAACTGTGATCTCTCTTTCGGCTTTTAAAGTATTTCCTTTGTCATCTATTATGGTGCATTGAATTTTATATATACCTGGCTCTTTTGGAGTGAATGTTATATTTGGAGGTGTATTAAAGCTCTTGCTTGTGAGCAGCAATTCACATACACCATCTTCACGGTATGTTCCTTCCGCCTCTTTACAGGTTTGTAAGTCTAAAAGTTCTATCTTACGAATTTCAATAGTACCGTTTGTTACAGGAGCGCCGTACTCGCAAGATATACTAACTTTATCTCCAACGTATATGCCATCTCTTTTGGATAGTCTTATTTTGGGTTTGCTTAAGGTCTGTTGTGTACCAGACTGTTCAATCTGGGTTCTTTCAGCAATGTTTGTAATTTCGCCCCCTTGAGCAGACGGTTCTTGTGCCGCCACAACGTTTATGGTTGCTGAAATGGTTTTGCCATCCCATGAGCATTTGGCAGTATATGTGCCAGCAGAGCTGAAGCTATAGCTAAGGCTGCTTGCTCCCTCTGTTGATGTAATACTTTGATTGTTCTGTAGTATTTCTATGTTTTTGGCTCCCACACACTTAATTTCTATTGCTGTACCTGCCTTTGTCTGTACCTCGTACTCATCCGAGGCGGTGAGAACCTGCTCCTGTCCATCCCAGGAAAGTTTCATCGTGGGTTCAGCCACCCCTGGTGAAACTTCCTGAACGGGGGCAAGGAATAGATACCTCCTCCCCTTTTCTGAGTAATCCTTTATCTTATCATATAGAACACCCCACCATCTTTCTATGGCTGTACACGTGACATCAGGGACGAGGTTTCCAGCGTTATTTGGTGTATAATCCAGACACAAGCGTGGCTTGTCCGGAAGTGTTATAATGGCTGTTTTACCGTCTCCAGCTATTTCTATCTTGTTATCTTTACACGTAACAGATATACCTGTATCAGTCTCAAATCGCTGGCTGCCATTATTGCACACATCGTCATAGGCAGGGAAAAGGTAATCTGATTGAGACAATGTGGCGTTGTTCTTGATGTGATCATAGGCTGTGGCTACTATATCGTACACCTGATTACCAAATGTTTTGTACCCCTTTATCCTGAGCGATTCTCCCCTCTTTTCAAAGGCGCTTAAATCCAAAAAGTATCCATCCGCCGGATTTGCTGTAACAGCTAAGGTGTTATCCCCAACCTTAAGTGATATTTGTTTGTTGTTTGTAGGACAGTAAATCTCCAAGCCTATTAGCTTGTCAACCTCAACTGTAAACGCTTTATCCATGATTTTATCTTCCCACTTTACAACACATTCGTTGGGATTGATTCCAACATTCCCAAACTTCAAAATGTAGTGTTTGTCGTTTCTGCTAATGTGAAAGACCACCTTTTCCCTTAGACTGTTTAGTACATCGTCGATGTTTGGTTCTCCCTTGCAGATATTTGTAAGCACCACCTTAGGATCTGATATGTACACTCCTTGCAACGCACTTATCTTAACAGCCTTTTCTGTATCTGGTTCTACCCTCTCTATACAAACCTTGAGGAGCTTCTCCTTCTCTAGAGGAGCCTCCGCAAGTGTTATATTAAATGTTTTGAGTTGTATCATCAAATCCTTGCTTATATCAACGTCTGTCATATAAAGTTCGATTTTACCCTCTTCTGGGATTATTTCAATCCTATTATCCAACTTGGCTCCTGGAACCTCTATCATAATTGGTAGATCTAGTATGTATGTGGGAGAAATACTTAGTACCACTTTTAGTTTGTCTTCCTTTGCCTCTATACTGTCTGTTTTTATGCTGATATTTGGAGAGGATATCTTCACCCTT
Source organism: Candidatus Iainarchaeum sp. (assembly GCA_015521515.1). Classification (GTDB taxonomy): domain Archaea; phylum Iainarchaeota; class Iainarchaeia; order JAADDC01; family JAADDC01; genus WANZ01. The sequence goes on along the minus strand of WANZ01000005.1, from coordinate 3,823 downwards.
TTGCTCGTCTCAAAGAGGGTGGTAGACCCGTACTTTACCCTAACTGTTACATCGATGGACTGGGTCTTTATAGAGCCTTCCTCTGCTACAGGAACAAACCTATATATGCTGCAACCATCCTTTTCGCCCATTTCTTTTATCATCTCAACCCTTATATCACCAGCATCAGGAATTACTTCTACTGATAGCTTAGGAGGTACGCAAACATTAAGCTGGTTTGTATTGGTGGTTATTTCCACCGCGTCCTTCACATTGTACTTTCTGTAGGTTCTTTCCCATCCTTTGTAGAATGGCGCCTCTACAGAGATTTTGAGGGAGGAGCAACCCCTTAAATCCAAGGAAAAGTTAACCTTTCTGCCTTCCTTCTCCTCATTTGCGCACCCAGATACCTTTACAATAGGTGTGATACCTTCTTCTACCCCCTTTACCTCAATGTTAACCGTTGTGTCTCCAGTAGGCAAAAACCTGCCCTCAATGTTGGGGTTAATGTCTACAACAGGGGAAAGTGTTTTTAGATCCGCAACTACACCGAAGGATCCAACGTCAAGGGTATCCCAACGCTTATCTTTTTCTCCTTTCACCTTTAGGAGGAATGCAACCTCATCTCCCTCTTCAATGATGCTCCTTAGCTTCTTTATGAGAGAAGCACTGCTTATTATATTGCCTTTATTTATTCTTCCACTCATTAACTCTACACTGCCTTTGCCTCCTTGGGCAATGAGCTTGAACTCTCCAGCTGCGGGGGCAAATCCTTCTTTCCTAAGGAGGAGGGCTAGATCAACCTTGTACCTTTCTATATCCCAGATATCTATTACATCAACTGTCTCATCTTTGTAGAACAACCCAAAAGAATAGCATATTCTTCCATCTTCTGTGCATTTGAGCTCCTCCCCCACTGGGAATAGGTATCTTTTATCGCCAACGGACAAAGATACAAAGAAGGCATCCTCCTTTACGCGGAATTTTATGTACATCGTCTTCACGGCTGGTCCATCTTTGAGAGAAAATGCAACCCCATCCTCTGATACCTCCCCGCTTGGGAAGGACGATATCGCCTTTGCATTCTCTAAACCAATGAAAAATTGTGCCTCTTTCTCATACCCTACCCTTATTACTGCCCAGTATTCCTCTCCCTCTTTTAAGGAACCTACAGGAGATCCATCCTTTTTGATCTCTACCAGCTCTATTCCTTCCTTAAATTCTAGCTCCAAGGTAATGTCTTCCGCACCATTTGGAGGGACTGTTACAGCCTCAAAGTAATACTTTTTACCTTCGTACTCCACTATTGGTATTATTTCCACATTCCCAGGTACCTCCACAGCAGTAGGACCAAGGAAGGAGGACTCTCCCTCCCATATCACCTTACCTCTATACAGTATGGACACCTTTGCCTCTACCGGGATGTTATCCCTTGTTACAGTTATGTTTAGTGTGCCTTTGTTGGGAACAAAGGTAACAGTGATCTCTTTCTCTTTCTTTTCCCCTACCTCTATTACGTTTTCGTATAGTACCGATCCCTTATACTCCACAACTACATCATACTCCCCCACGGGAACAGATTTTATTATAGCTATGCCATCAGCGTTCGTTTTTGCCTCTAAGCCAAGATACTGCTCTCCCTTTGTAAGATAAACAATAGCATTTCTTATGGGTGTGCCATCAAACAGCCTCACTGCAACCTTTACATCCCCACTTTTAACCACCTTCTTCAAGGTAACGGTTTTATCTCCCTCCGCAACACAGAACTCCACCTTTTTGGGAGTGTACTCCTCCTTTGTAATGTTGAGAACCCCGCATCCTGTGAGGGAAAGGGTGAAGGTTGCAACCCCATCCTCTGTACTTTTTGAAAGCTTCACGCTATCCAGCTCAAGTCTCACGTTGGCTCCACTAAGAGGGTTTCCTTCCTCATCCTTCACATAAACCTTAAAACTGTATTCTATGGTAGGGATCTCCACCGATATATTCCACTCGTTGCTATTCTTTTTTACTTCAAAGATGGAACCATCTTTTACTTCCACGGCAGAAAGCTTGCCCTCCCAGAATATTTCCGCAGAGAATACCTTATACTTTCCTGGAGGAAGTCTTATCTTTTTTATACCACCATTTACTACCACTTTTATGCCGTTTCCAGGAGAAGACACAAGTCCGATGGTTACTATACCATTGAGCAATTCTCCCTCTCCAGTATAAAGTCTTATGGTAACAGGAATCTCCTCTGCCTCAACTCCCTTTAGAGAGGAGGACGGCTTTTCAAATCTAAGCACCACAGAGGAGGGTAACTTCTCAAAGGAGTAGGAAGCAACCTTATTTCCAAGGGTTTTGTGCATCGCCTTAAAGGTTATCCTATCTCCCTTACCAGCTTTTATACACTCCTCCTTTGTGGGGGAGAAACAAAGATTGAAGGAGCTTCCATCCTGGGAGAATACCTCATTTCCATTTACTAGTACCTTTAAGGTTGCCTTGATAGGTGTTCCGGCGCTTAGATCCCTTATTAGCACCTCTACGGTCTTTTCCTCAGGTTTTAGAACAATGGCGAACCCACCATCCACCTCATCTAACCTAACGGCCTTGTACCCCTCCAACTCCACCTTTAGTATTCTTGCCTCTTCAGGAAGCGTCACTCTGCCATCCTCTGCAAGGAACTCGAGCCTTTCTCCGTCCACCTCTGCGATGACCCTTACGTTGGAGAGTGGCTTGCCTTCTGTGTCTACAAAACTATATACTACATACTTTGGTGCAAAGAATGCCTGAAATATGCCAGCTGAAATCAAAAGAACAAGTATACCACTTACCAGATAAAAGGTGTTTATCCCTCTTGCCTCTAGTGGTCCAATAATTTTGTCCATAGGGATGCCAAGCTCTACCAGCCTATCGAGAAACCCGTAATACATATCTTCAAGCCTTTCTAATATACTCATCCGAATAAATATGTTGCCAGAATATAAAATACTTGCGATGATGAATGATCGGGCAGACCGATGGATGAGGAGAGGAGGTGGCTGAGCTGATAACCATTGTTGGAGGTGCATTTGGAGCCTATCTTGGAAAGATGCTTTCCTCTGAGGGAGAAAAAGTGATTCTCTATGAAAAGCAAAGGAATAGACATGTTATATGTGGAGGACTGGTTAATAGAAAAAGTATCAGAAGATTTGGGCTAAAGAATTACGTTATAAACTGGGTAGACGGTGCGATAGTAACTGCAGGAGAAGAGGAGCTTGAGATAAACAAGAAACGTGTTGCAGGAGTGTTAGATAGGGATGCTATGTTTAGGGGAATCCTAGAGGAGGCGGAGGCAGCAGGGGTATCGGTTATGTATAAAACATGGAGAGGGGAGAGAGGTGGGGTGTTGGTAGGAGCAGATGGTGCCGCCTCCTCCTTGAGGAAAGAGGTTACAGATAGGAGGGTAAACTACATTCTTGCTGTTCAGGCAAGAACGGAGTATGACAGTGATAAGGTTAGGGTGGACTTTGGCCCCTGGAGCCCTTCTTTCTTTGGGTGGATTATCCCTCTTGGGGATGGAACCTCCCATATAGGGGTTGGCATCCCTCCTTCCGAAGGAAGAGGATGGAAAAAATACCTGAACATGTATGCGTCTTTTCTTCAGCTCTCATACTGGAACCCCGAGGCAAGGATCATCCCCATTTCCCCACCCCTTTGGACAGTCAAGAGGAGGAATGTATATCTCCTCGGAGACGCCGCAGTTCAAACAAAGGCCACAACGGGGGGAGGAATAACCTATGGATTGAGTGCAGCCCACCTTTTAGCACGAGATATACTCAATGGGGAAGACTACAACATCCTTCACAGGAGATATATCTATCCT
>WANZ01000004.1 GCA_015521515.1 Candidatus Iainarchaeum sp. | reverse complement strand
TATTTCTTTATCTCTTATTCTAATATTTTCCTCCTTTAAGAATCCTGTAAGAAACTGGTTTATACCCTCATTTACCCCTTTTATGCCGGAAAACCTACCATACACTCCAGGCTCTCCGTATACCACAAAAATATAATCACTAAGGTAATCCAGCACCGCCAGATCATGTTCTACCACCATTACACGCTTTCCCTCCAAAATGGTTCTTATAGTGCGGGTTATACGTATTCTCTCCCCTATATCAAGAAAAGAGGATGGTTCATCAAAGAAGTATACATCCCCCTCCCTTGAGAGAGCTGCCGCTATGGCCACTTTCTGCAATTCTCCCCCGGAAAGGGTAGATATCTCCTTTTCAAGAATGTATTCCCCTCCCATCTCAGAAAGAATTATTTGCCCTCTTTCTGTCAAATGGTTTTTTACAGGCCCTTTAAGAGTCTTTCTTATAACATCAACAGCCTGTATCTTGTATATTAGGCGTATTTTTCCCTCCTTTAGCAGGGAAAAATACCCTTGCAACTCTGTTCCCTTGAAAAAGTTTATTACATCGTCGTACGATGGAGGTTTCATAAAGTTGCCAAGATTAGGAATGAGATTACCAGAGAGTATTCTTAGGGCTGTGGTCTTGCCTATGCCGTTTCTTCCTACAATACCCACAATACCTTCCTTTGGATATGGAAGTCCGTACAGTCTAAACATATTGGGCCCATATTGATGGACTGGCGTACCGTATTCCTCTGGGAGGTTTATGATGGTGATGGCGTCAAAGGGGCACTTCTTAATGCATATGGCACACCCTATACAAAGCTCTTCCGATATTCTTACACTTCCCTCTTCCATGTATATTACCGGCTCTTCCCCTGTTTTGTTTACAGGACACACACTTGCACAAAGAAAACCGCACTTGTCTGGTCTACACTTTTTGTAGTCTATTACTGCTACCCTCATTCTATCATTCCCTCATCATAAGAAGAGCCGCCAGCAAAAATAACAATCCTACTCCAAGGAATAGGGAGCGTATACCTTCCAGTATCAGCTCTACCGCCGCAGTCAGAGGGTTACCCACCTCTGAAAGCTTCCAAACTATGGATATTGCCACCAATACAACACCTATAAGGAAGGATAGTATTACATCCTTCTCCATCCCTTTAAAATGTGCTCAACATGTTTAAAAACATGAAAGTACTTTGGTTCAGCAGAAAGGAAAAGAAACTCAGAATCATTCCAGAGGATCCAGAGGACCTATGGCTCATAGGTAGCTTTCTTGAGAGGGGCGACAGGGTAAGAGGTGTTATAGAGAGAAGAGTAAAGAGGGAAGACGAGCGAGGTAGCGGAAGAGTGGTAAGGTTCAGGGGTACTATAGAGGTGGAAGACGCAGAAGTAAGAGGTTCCCATCTTAAGGTAAAGGGCATACTATTAGAGGGACCGGAAGATGTTACGGGGAGAGGAAAACACCAATCTATCACAATATTACCAGGGCAGGAGATAGAGATAGAAAAAAATGAGTGGAATGAGACATTCCTTGAGTATGCAAAGGAGTATGAAGAAGAATCAAGGCTTCCTCCCGTTACTCTTATCCTTATAAGCGATGAGGAAGCCCTAGTATCGGAGTACAAGAGGAGGCTTGGTCCAGTAAAAAGAATAAGAAGGGGGTCTGAGGATAGTTTACGTCCCTTTCTTGGAGAGGTTGTAAAGGAAATGGGAGAGCTGAATATTGTAGGCGGGCCAAAAATCATACTGGACGAAGTAAAGCAACTTATTCCAAAGGATAAAAAGGTTTATTTTGTAGTTACACCTCTTGAAGGGGAAAAAGGGCTAAGAGATATCATAGGAAAGAGGGCCCCTAAAATACTGGAAGCCCTGAGGAGACAAAAGGTGGAAAGCATTATAGACGAGTTCCTTATGCACCTCTCAAAGGAGGATGGACTGGCGTCTCTCCACCCTACGGAGGATATTGGAAACCTAAAAGTATTATTAGTGCATGAAGAAAAGGTAAAGGACGCTCTAACACTACTTAGAGAGGTAAAAGATAGTGGAGGAGATGTTTATATTGTGAAAGATGACTTTCAGGGCTCAGAAATCATTAAGAAGTTGGGAGGAATGGTAGGCATCAGATTCTACGCCGTCTGAGCTCCTGTATAAAGGAGTTTATAATTCTTCCCTTTGAGGTGAGAACGTAGTACTTCTCTCCTCTCACATCAATACTCTTTATTACACCTAAACTCTCGAGGGCTTCGAGAGCCCCCAAAACATACTCCTCAGGCAATTCATGGAACTTCGCAAGTATAGAAGATACCTTTCTACCCGTGGATAAAAACTTTATCAGGTCAGCCATATACTTGGAGCGGGCTGCCTTCTTTACCCAAGGGTACTCAAGGAATGTCATCACATCTTCCATACCAACAACCTCCACATCACCTTTATAGGATAGAGAAGAGGGTGTAGAAGATCTGGGTATAATTTGGAAGTAAACAGACGTCCCTCTACCGTGGGGGTGGAGAGGATCCTAAAGAAAGCTTCTGAGGCATTCAATCCATCGTTTACATATAATTTTACAGTATAACTACCTGCAACTGGCATTCTTACATCTAAAACAACTTCCTTTATCTCATGAGGATACAAAGTAACACTTCTTTTGTTGCACAAATCACAGTACACATCTACACGCGCGATACCATTTCCCTTGTTTCGCAGCACAGCCTTAAGGGAGGAATATTCAAACTCCCTTCCCCTCACGTCGGACGTTCTCACCTCAATAACATTCTTATCCACATCAAAGGCTAGGCAGTGGGTTTCCAAGCCCTTGGTTTTTTTCACATCCATACAGAAGGTAAACGGCCCTTCTTTCGAGGGAGCATTGAAGTCTATCCATATTCTGCCAGAGGAACTACTTACAATGGATGGAAGGTTCGTGTTTACCTCAAGAATAGGAACAGGATCTTCTCCGTTTAGAATAATCCTCACCACATGCTGGGGTCCCACCTTTCCAATGTATATGGTATCTCCGTCCTTTAGTACAAGGGCTAATGGGTAGTACATTTGGGTAGCAGCCTCAGAGAAGGGAAGCAACCCTATCAATAACAGTATCCACGTCGCCCTCAATTTCCACCCAGATAGGACCCAACTCACTTTCCTCACCGAAAGATATTCTCTCTACGAGGGCCACCTCCCTGTCAAGGGGGAAGGTTATCCTGTTACCCCTCCTCCTTGACTTAAGGAGGTTAAGGGTTCTGGCAGCCACCTCTTCCCTTCCAATAATATGTATAAACCTGCTTAAAGCTTCTTCCCCTTCCCCTTCTCCTACTATCACATCTCCTCTTTTCTCCACCTTTAGGGTGGGAAAAATGTTTTTTATGGCATTAATTACCTTTTCTTCGTCCTCTGTAGGATTCAAACGTGCATACACTTTTATTTTTATCATACAATGTCACCCTGATACCTTAGTATATCTTCAGGCTTGCCATTTCTTTTAACAACCCCATCAAGGAAGGATTCTCTTCTTTCTAGTTCCTCCAACAGCCGCTTCTTTGGAATGTGTGTATATTCTGCCATCTTGTCTATTAGGTGAGAGGGTATGGTTGTCCTCTCTATTTTATCAGTGTCCGGGTTCCATGAAAAGGTTACACCCATATTTATTCTGTCTCCTATGTTGTACAGCTCTGCCACCTCTGTAACTCTTCTTATGGTTCCCCTTGGAGTTCTTATACGATGCTGAACCACCACGAGGTTAAGAGCGCCTAACATACTCTCAGGGACATTCATAGGGGGATTCTCAAGCCTGTTTAGTGTATCAGCTGCGGAGTTTGCATGTATGGTTCCCATGGCCCTATGGCCCACGTTCATAGCAGCCAATAGGGTGACTGCCTCCTTACCCCTCACCTCACCCACCACAATTCTGTCTGGTCTCATACGAAGAGAGGCTATAAGGAGGTCCATTAAGCTATTGTCTGTTCCTTCTGTTGTAAGGTAAACCCTGTTGGGGTGGGGTACCACAATTTCTCTGGTGTCCTCTATCACAACGATCCGCTCATCAAGAGGAACAAGATATAACAGTGCGTTTAGCGTAGTGGTTTTACCGCCACCTGTGTTGCCGGCCACTATCATATTGAAGGGGGACACCTCCAACCCTTCAAGAAGGAGCCACAGATAGGATACTAACTCTGGAGTTATGGTGTTTCTTCTCATAAGCTCTACAAGATCTAGAAGTACCTTTCTATGCTTTCTTATAGTTATGGCTGGTCCCTCATCTGATAGAGGCTCCCTTACTATACTGATCCTCATATCATCCAGGGAGGTATCTATGATCTTCTCTCTGCTTCTTCCGCTCAATCTTTTAACCCATCTATCCAAGCTACCTCCTGGAACCACATTGGTTCTCAGGCTTCCCATGGCAGCCCTGTACACAAATACAGGATTTCTGTATCCGTTCACCATCACCTCCTCCACCTTTTCATCATAGAGATAGAATGTTACCTCTCCTAGACCTATAGCGTCAAACACACTGTAAAGGGAGATATACTCATTGTCTACACCCAATACCTTGAGTGTTTCGTACAGCTCCTCCCCCATCCTTAAAAGCTCGTCCAAAGAGTATAACTTATTAGGGTCTACTCCCCGCAAGAAATCCCTCATAAGTTCTTCGAAGTCATCCCTTGGGCTGATGGGTAATGTTTTTACCGCCTCAAGGTACGTTCTTCCCTCAATAAGCATAGATAGGATGTTCAGCAATGTTCGTTCTTCCTCTGATAGGCGGGGACGTTGGATATGGTATTCGTTGCCTACTATCCGAAGATATTGAAGGGGATCCAACACCTATTAAAATGGGGTTACCTCTTTAAATTAGCGTGGAGATACTTGAGGAGGTTCTCAGAAGGATAAAGCCTACCGAAGAGGAAAATAAGAAACTATTAGAGATTCAGAGGTTCTTCGAAGAAAAGCTAAAACAAATAGAGGGGTTTTCCTTTGTGGATGTGTACCCTGCTGGCAGCTTTGCAAGAGATACCCATCTCAGAGGGAGCTCCGATATAGATATCTTTCTCCTTTATCCAAAAGATGTGCCCTTTGAAAAAATAGAGGCCGAGGTCAAGAAGTTAGCCTCCCTCCTGGGGGGAGAGGTCAACTATGCCCAACATCCTTACATTAGGATAGGAGACGTGGAGATTGTACCTGCTTATAAAATAGAGGAGGGTGAAAGACCTATCTCAGCAACGGACAGAACCCCCCTCCATAACAAGTATGTAAAATCTCATCTTAAGAACCATCAGAAGGATGAGGTCAGGCTGCTAAAGGCCTTTATGAAGGGTATAGGAGTGTATGGAGCGGAGGTAAAAGTGGAGGGGTTCTCAGGATATCTTTGTGAGCTGCTTATAGTAAAGTATGGAAGTTTTCTTGATGTTTTAAGGGCGGCATCGCATTGGAAGTACGGTGAGTACATAGACATTGAGGGAAATGGAAGAGTGAGGGAAAGGAGGCCCCTCATTGTAGTAGATCCCGTGGATCCTTATAGAAATGTAGCTCACACTGTGTCAAAGAAGTCTCTAGCCATATTTATAACAGCTTCTAGGTCGTTTCTCAAAGAACCGTCGCTGTCGTTTTTCTTTCCAAATAGATTGCTCCTGTCTCCACGAGAGATAAGGAATATCCTACTAAAAAGAAATAGCAGACTAGTAGCCGTTGTAATGAAGGTCAACGGTCCCCCCGATAACATTTGGGCCCAGCTAAAGAGGTTTGGAAGATTATTGGATAGAAGTTTGAGGGCAAAGAATAATATCATGCTACAGTGGGATGTGTGGACGGACGAAAAAGGTATTGGAGTATTCGTAGGGGAAATAGTTGGTAGATACACAGCGTTTATACACAAAAGGATTGGCCCCCCAGTCTATAACAAAGAACATGCTGACAGATTCGTAGAAATACATAAGGAGGATGAATTTGGTCCTTTTGTAGAGGAGGATAGACTTGTTTCCTTCTACATGAAGGAAGAAAAGTCTCTCCTTGTGGAGGTCATGGATTCTGTTATGGAGATTGTGGAGAATGAGAGTGTGGGTGGTGAGGTACTGGAAGGATTAAAAAGAGGTTTTGAGGTTATTGAGGGGATGGAAGTATTAAAACTTACTAAAAATGATGATTTTAGAGAATTTCTGTCACACTTCCTTGTGAGGAAGTTCCCCTGGCAGCTCTAATCCCTTCTCTAATAGTATACCCCTAACCCTTCCCTTTTTCCTAGCCTCCTCCAACAAATAATCATCTAGAAAATGTCTCCAATAGTATGGTATGTGATACAGAGGGAGAAATCGTTTCTTTAGAAGAGAGTAGAAATATGATGCCCTATATTCCTTAGAAACCGTCATATAGGGTATAAACATCTTTTTCTTTCTTAGGCCAGCCAGAAGAGGCGGTATTACACTTTTTATCATAGAAGGTGGGAGCGATATTATGTGAAAAGGTTGAGTTACCGTTACGGGAGGGTCGTGAACTGCCACTATATCAACTTCCATACCAACAGCTCTCATAGAAAGAAATAAACTGCCTAAGAGATCTGCATCAGCAGGAGCCAGCGTTCTAGGGGTATAGGATGGATGAAGGAGAGGATTTTTGTTGGTAGGATTGCCAGGGGGGTATATCTCAACCCTTTCTCCATACACAAGGCCAATAAACCCCCTTACCTTTCCAAAGGATTCAAGGATTTTTTCCTCGTATTCCTTTCCCCTGAATCTAATATCTTCTATACTAGGTAAAAATACCACCTCTACACCGTCTCTGTACACATATACTCTTCCCAAGCCTCTAATCTGCTCCTCTTCAAAGAATTCTCCAAATATCTCCTCATTTCCTTTGAACAGCACTACATATCTCATAGGGCCACCTCAAATCCTTTCCTCTGCAAGGAGGCAGGCATAGAGGTGGAAATAATCTTCAACCAAGGTGTATCCCTCTGGTATAGATAGCTGTCTATATCTATCCCCATATCTCTGGCCTTTCTTATCCACAAATGGTAGTTAAAGTTGTGGTAGACCTTCATTAGCAAATCTCCTATCCTCTTATCTCCTATAGATAGTAGAGCTTGCAGTACAGCCCTCTTTGGATGCATCACGTTTAGATCTGTCTCCTTTCTGAGAAGTTTTACATATTTCTCTGTGTTATCTATGCGCTCCATGGGAAGAAACTGGAAGGGTGTGTAGGGTTTTGGAATGAAGACAGAAACTGTCCCTTCGGCTGGCAATATATTTTTCACCCTTCTATAAAGGTCAATGATCTTCTGTACCTCCTCCTCGGTTGTATTGGGGTAGCCTATCATAAAGTAAAGTTTTATACGTTTTATACCCGCCCACTTTGCCTTTTCCACTATTTCTAATACCTTTTCATTGGATATGGGCTTTGCTATAAAGGCCTTCCTTCCTTCGTCTACAGCTTCTGGAGCAATTGTAAGGGTTCTCACACCCGCTTTTGCAAGAACTCTCAGGAAAAAGGGGTCATCCAACCTTTCCACCCTTGAGGAGGGTACTGAAACCTCCAATCCCATACCTATAATATCCCTTATCACTTCCTCTATGTGAGGATAAGAGAGTACATCGGAGCCTACAAATACCACTTTTCTCCCCCCTCTATCAACATGATGATGAAGTATGGTATATACATCCTCCAGAGGTCTCTCTCTTGGTGGCCTCATCGCCCACCCAATAAGACAAAATCTACATGCATAGTGGCAGCCCCTGTTTACCTCCATAAAGATGGGTCGTCTTCCATATGTGGTCTCATCCGACATTAGATGTCTGTACATAAAGCTCATATCATGGTAGGAGAAGGATGTTGGCTTCTCACTCCAGAGGTTGTAAAAACCTGGCAAATGAATATCTTTCCTTTCGTGTATCACATCAAGAAAGGAGGGGAGAGATTCTTCTCCGTCTCCAAGAAACACCCCATCAGCAAATCTGTACAGTGGCAGTGGGTTCCATACTCCCGGTCCACCCACATATACAGGTTTTTCCCTCTTTTCTCTCTCTAGGGGTATTCCCATCCTTTCAAGGTACTGCATGAGGGTTGTTACTCTAGGCTCGAAGTGAATAGATGATAAGATATAGTCATAGGCCTTCAATGGTAGGTTTTCTTCTACTGAAAGGGGCGACTCAACCGTAAAAATATGGGCCACCGTCTCCTCATCCCTGTTCAGGATGTCATAAATGATCATAAATCCTAATGAGGAAAGGGCTTCTTTTAGAGTACCCGGATACACAAGGGCTATTCTTATCTTTCCATCAACAAAGCGCTTCTTTGTAAGCCCCTCTATCATCTTTCATCCCTTAGATAAACCGTTCTTATGGGGAAGGGTATCTCTATCCCTTCCTCCTTAAATCTCTTCCATATTGTGGTGTTCACCTCGTCTATGGTACTCATTTTATCCGGCATATGTACCCAGAATCTAATCTCCATAATAAGGGCGGAGTCCCCAAACTCAAGGAAGAGTACCTGTGGGGCTGGATCATCCAATATCTTCGGATGAGAGGTTAATATATCCATAAGTACCTTCTTTGCATGCTCCGGATCCGTATCGTAGGACACTCCTATCCTTTCCCTCACCCTTACCTTCTCTGAAGGCATGTGGTAGTTTTCCACATCCATCCGTATAATAGAACTGTTAGGGATGGTTACTACATCTCCATCAAAGGTAAGTATCTTGGTATTTCTCAGGCCTATCTCCTTTACCTCCCCCATGGTGTCCCCTATCCTTACCACATCTCCTACCCTGAAGGGGGGATCCGTCAACATAAGTATGCCCGAAATAAGGTTTTCCAGGGGATCCTTTAGTGCAAGACCTACTACAATACCCACTATACCCGCAGAGGCAAGAATAGGTGTTACGTCAACGCCCCAGATAGAAAGAGTATACATTAGAGCAAAGAATATAATGGCAGCCTTTACTACATTATCTATTACGGTAAGAATCGTTTGCTTTATCTTAGGATCTGTGAGTACAAAACGGGTGGGCCCTATTACGTCCTTTATCAGGATATTTCCCGTCCTAATGAGGGCTATAGCTATAAGAGCTACCACAGCCGTTAGAAGGATATTGGAAAGTAAGGTATGGGGAAAGATAGCTTCCTGAGCAAGAAATACTAGATATATCAAAATTGCAAACCATATAGGCCTCTCCAAAGCATCATATAGCTTATCATCTATATCTCCCTTTGTGAGGGAAACTATCCTCTTCGCAATACCTGTATACACTGGCCTAAGAAGAATATAAAGGAGGATTGCACCCACATATATAAGGGCTTCTACATCCAGCACTAACACACTCTTCCATGCTAATCTATATAACCTTAGATGCCATTATTTGTTCGGATGAAGAGCCAGACCGCAACAGAGTACATGCTGTCCTCCATGGGCATGTTAGTGATAGTGCTCATCATAGCCGGTGCCATAACGGGGATGGCGGCCATTGTGGCAACAGTAGAAAATAAAGTGAAAGTGTCTGTGTTTAGGGGGTTGCCATGAGATCTCAGGTTCATATAGAGTATCTTATCATGGTGGGTATTGGAGTCCTTCTGGCTCTTATAGCTGCCGGGGGACTATTTACACTTGCCAACGCCATGAAAACAGAGATACTAAAAGCGCTTGACGTGAAGGACGTCATACTGGAGGGACTAAAGTGAAAGGTATTATAGCCATAGAGTATGGTATCCTAGTAATGGTGTTGCTGGGAGGGTACATAGCTCTCACAACCATCCATATAAACGATGTTATTAACATGCAGGACGATATAAGGAATGTTCTCTCTGCAAGGGTGAGTCTACTCAGGGTAAAGGCAGCTGGGGAATTTACGGATGTATCAGATGGTATGGTAAAGATGGGTGTGTGGGTACCGCCAAACACCACAATAGACCTAAGGAGGTTAGAGGCAAGGGTTACAACGGATCTGTGTAGCGGGGGCGAGTGTATTGTAACGCTTGACAGGGTATTTACCTCCGGACCCACCATAAACACCTTTACAAGGATAAAAATAAGTGGCGGAGAGGTGAGTGGGATACCATGAAAGGCCAGGTATGGGGAGAGTTCCTTATACTTGTGCTTGCAGTAGTGCTAGGAGCTCTTATATCCATAAACATCATGCTAGACACGCTAGAGGGTGGAGGGGCTCTCATAAAGGCTACTCCTGTACTGATAAGGGAGGAGGTAGCCCTCGAACAGGAAAGCATGAAGATTTATGAGGTAGAAAGGTTCTATTATGATAGAGGATTAGTATTGAGAGGTCCGAATGAGCTCATTGATAGGCTAAGAGCAAGAGGTATCAATGTGAGGGCGGGATAATGAGGGGTGTGTTCTCCGTAGATATGGTGTTAGCCCTCTTCCTGCTCACAACCTTTATTGGAGCAGTGGCACCAGACTGGGAAGAGGTGAGGGATGCTACGAGGGTGGCCATATGTTCCTACCTAACAGATGCAAACAGCTACTTCATGGACATTGCCTCAGATGTGGGAGGAGTCGTCATAGACAATATACAGGAGGGAGGTATTAGGTATACAAGCGGAGAAGGTATCTTTATTTGGATTGTATCCAGGGAGGTGAGCTGTTGAAAGGTCAGATATTTACCATGGATGTACTTGTGGCACTGTTGTTGTTTATAGCAGCCTCCCACTTTGCCCTTACAGCAGCGTACGGTGTTACATCTGCTGTTTCGGAGGATCTTCTGTATAGAAGGATTGAGCTGGCTGCTTATCACACCATCTTTAAGCTCGCTGTAGACGACGGAGTGTGGGCGTGTAAAATTGGGGATTTTAGGATTCCAGGATGCATAAAATCCTTCTTTAGTGCAAATAAGAAAGATTTCATGCCAGAAACGCTTAACTGCGCTATAGAAGGCAGTATTATAGCAAATAACATAGGATGTTCCACTTCTTGTCCCATCGATGCAGACATACTATTCAAGAAGGATTTCTCCCTGTGTATTACCAACAACGATCCGAGAAACTGTAATAAAACAAATCTCACCCTATGTATATGGAGATGAGGAGATATTTCCTCTGAGTGGTGATGAGTGTCACCTACACCGATATGGGCAGCGGGCAGACGGGTCTCGGGGGTCTCCTGAGGAAGGTCCGCCCACCCGCTAAAAACAAGTCCCGTGAGGGACTCCCGGGAACAGAAACGACACCCACCACACGGAGGGATGAGGTACCCCTACCCATGATGTGTGGTGTGGTTGAAACGGTCCGGGTTGGGTGCAAGGGCGAATGCCCGCTAAGTCTAATCCCGTCTCAATACAGAAGGCGGCCTACGGCCCGCTGCCCTTAAATTATTCTTTGTTGAACACCTTTGAGAAGAATGCTGTATTCCTTCCACTTCTTTACCCTACTACGAGAAAGTATATAGTTGTAAGCATCTCTCAGGCTGTCAAAGTAGAGGGGGTTTCTTCTTAGTGCATGTCTCACATTCTCCCTTACCTGCCACACCCCTAAAGGCGCATAATACCCTTCCCTGACTTCTCTTAAGATAAGAACAGATGCCACCCTCCTCTTCTCGTAGAGTTTTTCCAGTACTGCAAGCTTAGAGGCGTAGTAAGATCCACCCACATTAGAGGCGTAGTTCTTTCTTTTTCTTCCGAACTCGTAGTCTGATACTATAATCTCCTTTCCCCTACTCCAGAAGGATTTTGGGGCCCAGGCCTCCACAAGCTCAAAGGCCCAGGGACCGGGAATAAACAAAATAAAGAAGTGGTTATCATAGAGAGAAGAGGTATACAACTCTATCCTGCCTATAGGAGGGAATGTAGATACTTTTTCAAGGAGATAATTCGAGATTATGTCGTCAACCGCTGTTATGGACCACCTTGTAGGCACTAGTCGTTTCTCCTTACCAAAAATCCCTGATGATAGATAACGGGAGAGCTCATACACATCCCTTCCTTTTTCATACAGGTATATAACTGCATCTTTAGCCTTTACTTCGTCATAGTAAAGGCTTTCTGCCCTCTTGTCTATTTTGGGATTCTCCGCTATTTCTAAACGTTCCAATTCTCCCCTAAACCCAATGGGAGGAAATAGGTTGGAAAATGTTACACTACTCTTTGGTGGTTGTTTAAAGGTTACATCCAGAGCTATAGGTTTCTTGCTAAGAGCTATATCCAAGATAGTATCCTCTGGAATATTTTTAACATGTCTTCTCTGGGAGCCACCACCCATATTCATTCTCAAATCTAGTATCTCCTCAATAGAGAGCTTTCCAGCCCAATAAGAAGGGTTCTCTGCTATATCTGATCGCTCCTCAGATAATATAGGTGTAACGTTTACCTCTGGGTATCCCCTCCACCCTATTAGGAGGGAGGGCGGAGAATAGCCGGACAATTCCCTTTTGTTTACCCCTTTTATCAGCCGTTTTGCCTCTAGAATAGGGCATTTGCTCAGTCCGCACCACAACCTCCCCTTACATCTTATACATAACCGAGGACTGATCACACTTACCATGCGTCAACCTTTTATTGCAGAATAGCCTACTAAAAGGGATGGGATACTTAGAGGAGCTCATAGAGGCTGCCAAGTCAACCCAGAAGAAGCAGGAAAAACAGTCCTTAGAGCATGAAGAGATTGCCCCCGAAAAAGAGGAGGCTAAAGCACCCGAGGTGGTAATTGCAGAGTATGGTGATGTAAAGATTGTAAAAAGGGAAGGAGAGCCCCTTCTAATCTACAAGGTTCCTATTCCTAAGCCCACAGAGAGCGAAAGAAAGATTATAAACATTCTAAAGGATGCTACAACCCGCCTCGTATCCCTTAGAGGAACTACCTTCACAGATTACGAGGCAAGAAGGAACTTCTACAGAAGAAAGGTTATTGAGATTATAGAGAATTTCCCTGAGCTTGGTGTACCGCCAGGAAGAAAGGAATACTACGCAGACATTGTAGTAAGAGAAATGATCGGATATGGTCTCATAGATTACCTTATCTATGACGACGAGTTGGAAGAGATCATGGTAATAGGTCCTAACAGGCCTGTATACGTGTTTCACAGGAAATATGGTATGATGCTTACCAACATCGTCTTTGTAGATGATAAGGAGATAAGAGACATTATAGACAAGATCGCAAGGGATGTGGGGAGAAGAATCGATATACAAAATCCGCTTCTTGATGCAAGACTGCCGGACGGAAGCAGAGTTAACGCTACCATACCCCCCATTTCTGTAGATGGTTCCACCATTACCATAAGAAAGTTCAGAAAAGATCCTTACACCATCATAGATCTCATTAGGTTTGGCACGTTCAACCCTGATATTGCTGCCTTTATGTGGCTGGCAGTGGATGGAATGGGTGCAAAACCAGCAAATATACTCATAGCGGGTAGCACAGGCTCCGGTAAAACCACCACCCTCAACGTAATGGCTGCATTCATACCTGCCTACGAGAGGGTTATAAGCATAGAGGACACCGCAGAGCTTAACCTCCCTCTAGAACACTGGGTAAGATTAGAAACTAGGCCACCAAGCATAGAAGGTACTGGAGAGGTTGATATGGACGTACTGGTGAAAAATGCTCTTAGAATGAGGCCGGATAGAATTATAGTAGGTGAGGTCAGACACAAAGAGGCTGCCACCATGTTTACCGCCATGAACACAGGTCATGATGGGAGCATGGGCACCATACACGCAAACTCTGCAAAGGAAACCATCATACGTATCACATCCCCTCCCATGAACGTGCCAGAGATCATGGTGGGAGCGCTGGACTTCATTATAGTGCAACACAGGATCCACGATAGAAGAAAGGGAAGCATAAGAAGGGTTACAGAGATTGCAGAGGTAATAAAGGAGGATGAAAAGGCTAAAATAAAGACAATTTTTGTGTGGGAGCCCAAAGAGGACACTATGATACAGGTAGACTCTCATGTAGCGTATCTTAATACTCTAAAGGACTATACCGCCCTCGAGATTTCTGATCTGGAGGACGAAATACAGAGAAGGGCAGACTTCATTAGAGAGCTAGTAAAGAGAAATATAAAGGGTATGAAAAGTCTGAAAAAGGAGCTTCAGAGATACTTTGAGGAGGGGAAGAAGCGGTGGCAAAAATCCTAGACAGCATAAAGGACGCTTTTAGGAGGAAAAAGAAGAAGGAAAAGAAAAGCGTTCAGATAGATGAATTACTTCCGGAGGAAGTAGTGGAGAAGATTATAGAGAAATACAGAGAGAAGCAGAATGTAGAGGTTATGGAGGAAAAAGAGGAAAAGGCCGAGACTGCGGTGCACAACATTATAACTGTACGATCCATTATGTCAAGGATTACGGTCCCTCTCACTGAACACCCCTCGGATATCATAAGATTTTTTGGAAAAATCTATGAAAAGTACAAAAATCTCTATGATAGACTACTAGAAAAGCTGGCAAATAATGAATTGCTAAGAAAATTGGATTTTGAGCTCTACGCAGCTAATATAAAGCTTACAGCAAGACAGTACGTCATCATATCCCTTGTATTTGCCAG
>WANZ01000003.1 GCA_015521515.1 Candidatus Iainarchaeum sp. | reverse complement strand
ATCTACTGCGAACCAGTACGCAAAGTCACCTTTTCTGGCTGCTAATAGCTCATCCCTTAATGCATCGTATACCTGTACACTTATATTGTTCAGTCTTAGAATGCCTTCAGAGGATACATTGGTAACGGTGAACCCAATCCTAATCTTTTCACATATAAAAGGAAATAGCAGGGCTGCGTTGTGATCGTGAAGCCCATCCAATACTATGGCTCCCACATTTTCGTTAACGTCGCCGCTGGGTTGGCCACTTGCCCAGAATCCTTCCCCTATCACCCCCATTTCACCTCCCGTAACATAAAACCACCCCTTGTCTGGTTCAGGAGCTCCAGGCTGTTGATATATGCCCACCCATGCAGTAGTCCATCCCCTTGACCGTAGAATCTCCTTTAGTTTGTTAAGTTGATCTACGCTTTTCGGAGCTGCGAGGAACATTCCTCTATTCCTACAATAATAGAATGCGTCTATCCAGTTCATCCCCGTAGAGACCGGTACATAGTAATGGAAGTACACTCCATAGGCTCCTCTAGGGACACTCTCAACGAATGCATCCATCACAACAGAGTATATCTGCCCCTGCTGGCCAGAGGTACTCTCCACCATCTGAGAAACACCCATATAGAGCAACGCCCCAATAGCTATCACTATGGCAATCAACAGCACCGTTGCCACGATGGGTGAAATACCTCTCATCCTAACGAAAAAAAACGATGAATAAATACCTTTCGGTCAGGGACTGTTATGTATAAATCATTCCTGGGAAATGCGATCCATGGCATACTTTACAAGCCTGTACTTTACATCGTTTAATGCCTTCCCGAGCTCCTCTTTGTCAAGCGGAGACTCCAATCTGCCTCCTAAAGTGCGGTATACGTCTTTTATGTATCTTTTAACTGAAGGAAGGACTGGAAGATCCTTGTTAATGGCAGTGTTTATTATCTTTTTTCCTCCATCCTCAATAAGGGGTCTTGCTTCATGAAAGTTTTTGGAATGGTATAGTTTTCTCCTACGCTTTTCAATCTCTTGTATGATTGGAAAGTGGTTGAGAAGGTATGTTGCATGAGCCTTTCTAGCGTTTTTCCAATCGTCGGGCTTTAGATCCTTTACCTCCTTCCCTTGTACGTAAAGATATAGAGGTGCATACCAATACACGTGATGTAATAGTATGTTGTCCATAAATTCATGTATCAATTTGTTGGCCACTTTTTTATCGGGTGCTCTCTTTCTTGTAGTTTTTGCAAAGGTGTGTAGGGCATTCAGCAAATCCCCCGATGATTTCAGCATTTTCAGGGGAGTTAGGTAGGATCTTTTTATGCGAGGAAGAATGCTGTAATCTCTTAGAATAACAGTGGTGGATTTCCAGCTGTTGTTGTTCAAATACTGCTTTAGGGTTTTCAGCTGTGCATCTACCTCGTCCAGCCACGGATGGGATGCCTCTTTGCTCTTCTGTAAGGAATGCATCAACTCATGGAGGTAATAGTTGTATAGAAGTGGAGAGGGCGAAACATGAGAGAACACGGTTATCTTGCGGTTTATTGTGTCGTACTCTGCAGCTGTTCTAGGATCTTCGGTAGGGTCTTTTATTTCAATGTTAATATCCTTTGGTGTATAAGATCTTAGGATGTTTTTCAGGTGTTGTTCAAAGGTTGGATTCTTGGACGTTAGATCTTTTATTGGGGGTGTCTCTTCCTCTGTTAGATCTATAAGGGGGTATATGTCCTTCCTTTGGGCTACAATTCTTTCCCATTTCTTTAGTAGTGGTGCTACAGGCTCCTCCACAAAGTAGTATAATCCTTATAGTTTTAAATGGAAGCACTCATATGCTTGTGTGAAGAAGATTGTGCTTATCGTGTTGGACGGATTAGGGGACAGGAGAACGCTCGACAGACCTACTCCTCTTGAGGCAGCAAAAACCCCCACCCTAAATTTCCTCGCAAAGAATGGCAGTTGTGGATTACACTATCCCCTTTCTCCTGGAGTACCCATTGGAAGTGGACTAGCTCATACACTACTCTTTGGATACTCAGAGGATGATTACCCAGGTAGGGGTGTGTTAGAAGCCTATGGTGCTGGTATAGATCTACAGCCTACAGACCTAGCATTCAGGGTGAACTTTGCCACATCGGATGAAAACTTCAGGATAATAGACAGAAGAGCCGGAAGGAGAGGAGAATTTATCCCCCAAATGGCAGAGGAGCTACAAGAAGCTTTGAACAACAATCCCTTTGGTGTAAGAGTTATACTGAAGGCCTATGAAAACTACAGGGGAGTTTTGGTGCTTAGAGGATCCATTCTCCACCCCATCCCAGATTTAGATCCGCAGATAGAGGGAGAACCCCTTCCCTTCTCAAAGGATGAAATGACTGGAAGGATAGTAAACTGGATAGTAGTACAATCCTATGAGTTTCTGAAGAATCACCCCCTAAATAAGAAAAGGGAGGAGATGGGTCTTCCCCCAGCCAACATACTCCTTCTAAGGGGTGCAGGCAGCATAAAACAGAGGATTCCCTTCCACGAAAAACACCACATGAGAGGATTGGCAATAGCAGATAGGAATCTTTACCTGGGAGTGGCATCCTACTTTGGTATGGACACGGCGAAGGTGTCAGATGAAGAAAAGATCCCGCTTCTGATGGAAAGATTAG
This sequence comes from Candidatus Iainarchaeum sp., assembly GCA_015521515.1. Classification (GTDB taxonomy): domain Archaea; phylum Iainarchaeota; class Iainarchaeia; order JAADDC01; family JAADDC01; genus WANZ01. The sequence continues at coordinate 4,373 of WANZ01000003.1, read as the reverse complement.
AGGAATATGACTTTTTCTTTGTGCACTTTAAGCTTACGGATGTGTACGGACATGATGGAAAGTGGGAGGAGAAAAAGCGTTATATAGAGTATGTGGATGGATTGTTATCACCTTTGAAAGAGTTGAAGGATGTGGTAATTGTGGTAACGGGCGATCATTCCACCCCTGCAATCCTGAAGAACCACTCCGGGGATGCAGTGCCCCTCCTTATCTATGGGGGGAATTTAGATGATGTAAAACGATTTGGAGAGCACGAGTGTGTAAAGGGAAGGATAGGGATAGTTAGAGCAGCTGATGTGTTAAATCTTGCAATGGACGCTGCTGGGAGGATGAAGGAGGTGGGTAAATGAATAACATTATTCTTGCATTAGGGGGAATCTTAGTTGCGCTTGTCCTAATATTGGCTGCTCAAAACATTCCAGTAGCTGGAACAGCTGCAAACGATAAGGGAGCCATTCCATCAACCTCAGAGGAAGACTGTAGCTTTTCCTACCCTCCAGGCATGCTAATAAACTTCCTTCTAAATGTGAGAACGGAGTTTGATTATGACTATAAGGAATTTCCTGAGGAAAGGAGGATTGAATGGGTAATTAACGGCCCTGAGGATGCCATAACAGCCTTGGCAGAACATATCAAACAGATGAAGTGTATCATAGAATCTGGAGGTAATCCGAGGGCCCATGATCCTTTGTTTGTCCTAGAGGCAGCCATCTCAAGGAAGTACATAAACACAGAGATTATTAGAGAATCTCCTACCACACTTAGGGTGATAAAGACAGGAGATAATGACTGTGCCTATGAAGTAATCCGCTTGCATGCAAGGGTAGTCCAAGGGTTTATAGAGAGAGGCAGAGCAGAGGTTATGAGGATACATGAAGTACCCCAAGAAGTAATGGATCTCTGCTCTCCCTACTTGGAGTAGAGAATGTGGTATAGCTCTTTTCTTATGCGTTCCGTTAGTTCCTCTTCCTCTATTCCAGCGTAATGATAATTATACTTCGCTTCGGGCCAGCCATTTTTATAAATTACAAAGGGGATGAATCCTTCACCCACAATTTCCACGTCCTCCTTTAGGTGGTGCTCTGCCAGTCTCTTTAGTGCAGATTTATCAAGGATTTTATACTTTGCCTGTGGGTATGCATAGGTTTGACCCTTCAATCTTATCCGGATGTCGTTTTCATTGACTTCAATGTGGGTAGCATCTTCAAACAGTTTCTTTAGGAGTACCTTAGGGTTAGGTTCCTTATCCCATATATTAAATCCGTAATTTGCCAAGATGAGAGAAATGAAAAGAGGTTCCATGGGCAATACCTTGGCTCTCTTTCCTACTATCCTCTTAGCTTCTTCTAGGTACTTCTCTGGTACAAACACATGCGTAATGTGTTGGGGTGGAACCCTATCTAGTATTACCTCTGCACCAGAGGGATAAAACCGCAGAACTTTGTTTATGTCGAGATGTTTACCACCCACAATCACTGGGAACCCTCCCTTCTCCCCTATAAGTTCTGGGAAGTGCGCATATCTGGCTAGATAGGATGCAGAAGGTGCGGTATAACTATTAGGAACAAGTATGAGGTGTATAGATTTTCTGTGGGGCGTATTCTTTGCCCATGGTATTGGTTCAAAGACATGTCCAGATTCTGAAGAGGGAGCGATACCCTCCCTTAATATTCTCTCCAGCCGATTGGAATTCGTCCCATGAAGATACATTACTTCTTTATAGTCTTCAAGGTGCTCTGCAAGATGATGAAGCCATCTTGCCACATCCTTTCTATCTCTCTCCCTCTTTGAGGCAAGTTTGCCCAAAATGTATGAGTAGATATTCTTTACCTTTCCCTTGGCCATTTCTGCAGCCTCACCCCCAGAAAGAAAGCTTACGTGATCATAGATTAACTCAAGCTTCTTCCCTAATTTCCAGACCCTTTCTGAAATCTTTCTTATGTTCTCAATGTCTGTTGTTGGCTCTACATTAAGGCTTTTTATCTCGTGTAGTGCAATACTTCTCAGTATGGACACAACAACATTAGAAAAGCGCCTGCTAAAAACTTTAACCCATACACTCTTAGTGGTGGGCCCGTAGCTCAGCGGTAGAGCGCCCGCCTCGCACGCGGGAGGCCCCGGGTTCGAATCCCGGCGGGTCCATCAAAGGTAGAGATCTACAGCCTGTTTTCCATTTATTCAGCCACAACATAAACCCATCTACCTCTTTCCTCGTAATGTTTTGTTTTCTTTCCGCTTTTATCCAAGAGTTTTAGCACCTCATCTGCGGTATATAGATATTGGTAAGTGGTATGGCATATTGACCCTCTACAGACAGTCTTTCTTACCTTGTTTCTTCCAATAACCTCTATCTTCTCCTCAAACTCAACTTTACCGAGTCTTGATTTACCCTCCCTGTTCTTGGGTGTAGTACTCACAAACTCTAGGAGCAGAGGCCCTTTGGCCCCTGAAAAGAGGGATACTAGCTCCTCTTCGTTAAAGTGTGTAATGAAGTTATCCACCATAATGACAGGAGCGTGTTCTTCCACATGGAGAACGTTTCTTTTTATTATTTCGGATTTTAACGAATGTTTCATTTTGTACAGCTCCCACAGTTGAATCATAGAGGGGAGTATTTCGTATCCCCTAACTATCCTGTTATGTAACTGTTCTGCAAATGCAATCCACACCCCTCCGCCGGCACCATACTCCACAAAACTTCCATACTTTTTCAAGAACGTCTCTACCATGTATGCGGTATAGGTTTTCCATCTGGCTCTGCCCTCTGGATAGATGGGAGAGTAGTACGTGTAACCTATAACATCGTAAAGGGAGGCTGTCTTCATATTGCATAGTATTGGCCTTCCCAAGGGATTGTTTGAGTGTTTAAGCGCTTGGTATCTACAGCTTTTTCTGCATGTATTCTTTAACTCACACTCTACACATACAGCTGGATAGAGCAAAACTAAAGCTCCCCACCTCCTAAAAGCCTCTGATAACTTTTTCACTATCTCTTTACCATTGAGCCCCTCTTTAGCCAAGGTAGCAATATCGATGCCTCTTTCGTGTATCATACTCTCGCAGGGTACCGCCTCACCCCTCCAGTTTACGGTAAACTGGTACACACCACAGTAGCAGGACTCCAAACCATAGTAATCTGGGATATCCCTGTGAAACCAACCCGTAGCAAACACCTTTCTGTTATCTACAAGATTTGCCACCTTTTCCATTGCTTTTCCAAGTTCTTCGTCTCTAAGAACATTAGGATCATTGGCTCCTCTGCCAAGGGGTTTAGAACGAGCTAGTACTACCTTATCTACACCCAGAGACAGAAGAAAATATACAATATTTTCCAAATCCTTGTAGTTAATGCTTGTAACAACCACTACAACGTTAACCCTCTCCCCATTGTCAACTAAAAACTTAATGTTCTCCACTGTTTGGTGAAATAATCCCCTTGTGGTGTTATGTTTCTCAGGAAGGTAATGGTCTATCGTTGTGTTCCAGTATGCTACCAGAGTGTGAAGCTGTTGATAGAGCTGGGGTGTTAAAAGGGTGAGGTTTGTATCAATGTGTATCTCTGTTTTTGGGGATAGATCCTTGATGATCTTTAGCAGCTGGGGTAAATTTTTCACTAGTAGAGGTTCTCCTCCTATTACTGAAAGTTTTAAGGGAGATATCATACCTATGGCCCTAGCTGTGTGTATAAGAACCTCTTCCGACTCCTTTTCTTCCCATGGGGATGAGGATGTGTAGCAGTATGTACAAATTAGATTGCAGCGGTTGGTAATGTGCCATATTACATGGTTGAAGGACTGGGAGAAATCAATCAACCCCTCTAGATAAGAAAGGATAGGGTGGTCAAGAGTGGAGCGGTTCCCCTTTTTCATTGGGCTCTTCCTCTCTCTCAGTCGTCGTCACCAGGTATTTCATCCGAGCCGGGATAAGGGTCCGTGGGTGGGTAATCTCCGCCATCTGGTATCTCATCTTTTAGGAGGCTTTTAACTTCCCGTTTTGCAAACTCTATATACGTTAACGTACCTCTCATGTTTGCATTTATATAGGAATTATTTAAGATTTTTGGTTGTAGGATAGAACACAGCAAAGCGTCTGCCTGTGAGCGGGAAGCCTCGGGCTCAGATGCGGCGGTCTATACCCCTATTTATTTAATTACAACGATGCATAATTATTTGATGAAGCGTCTGGTTCCACGAAGGCTGAAAAGGGTAATACTACCATTCAAAAGATTTATAGGAAGGGAAGAAAAGAAGATTGTAGAAAAATGGGCCAAACACCTTATTAGCAAGGAGCTTTCCGAGAAGGATGTTCTAAATTTCCTGGAAGAGGCCGCCAAAAGAAGATTGCATATGAACGTTCTTATGCAGGCCATTGAG
>WANZ01000002.1 GCA_015521515.1 Candidatus Iainarchaeum sp. | reverse complement strand
TACCAGAAGGCAGGCTCACAGTAGTCTGCACAGTAGTAATATCTAAAGGATGGGTTGGTAGTACAGTCAGCATCCTGTGTTGTAGTACTCAAATCATCATCAGACGCAGGTATAAGGATTTCTGTCACTCTCTTTGGCTCTATCCAGAAAGGTAGTACGTTGCCATTGGCATCCACGAATCGAATATCGTTTGCTAAGGGATCTACGTTGTAGTTGTTCAGATCGAGTACTATTCTTGTTTGATAATCGTTTAGATCGAAGGCATTGGGGTTGGTTACATTTATCTCCAGTCTGTACTTCCAGTTGGGATCCCACCAGTTGGATGTACCGGTTCTATACTGAGACGTAAGGAGGTTTCCTTCAAGGAAGATATTAATCCAGTTGTTGGGAACTGGGGTTCCGTTTCTTTCCAGATATCCAAACACTGTTACAGTAGAAGAGGGTGCTGTTACCTGAGGGTTTAGATCTGCTGATATGGTAAGACCACCAGTTCCTATACCTATGGGATCTGCAATGCTGTTTGGTCGGGGATCGAGATCAAATGGACCATTATCTATTATTCTAAGGGAGAATCTGTCCCTATGTACGCCAAGAAATACCCATATGTTCCCATCAAACTTATAAACCTTGAACAAACCAGGTGTTTCTATATTTATATCTAGGAATGGGCCGTTTCTTTCCACGTAGAACACTTTCAGCCCGTTAAAATCTCCAAGCAGTTCGTATGCAACACCTTGTGTGTTAAGTGTTATGGATCCTAGTGTGTAGAAGTTTCCAACTTTTGTTAGGGGTTTAGGAATGGCGTTCAATTCTATTTTGAATGGTCTTTTGATAAAAACTGTGGATGTGGCCGTCTTTCCATCACAGTAAAGTGTGGCAACATAGTTACCTTCAGGTACGTCAAGAAAGTCACCACACCTATCTCCTATACAGACCCTTACAGTGTTACACTCTGCATTTACGAGAGGTTTCACGCCGAACGGCGTCACCTCAAAGTCTACGGGGAAAAATTGCAGATTTTTCTCAAATAACTGACCATTGTACTCAACTATTACATTGTATGAAATCTTTTTTCCCAGGAATATTTGGGTGGTAGGTCCAGATCCTACAAACTGGGTACACTTCCCCTCTACACATATAGTATCCACATTCCCTTCAATAAGCGCATAGGCTCCATCTTTCCAGAGGCCTTGAATAATGGGCATAGCATAGGCTGCACTTATTACTGCTATAAACCCCACGAGGCCCACTAAACGCATCGTAAGGAATAATACATTTGGGGTTTTAATGCTAACTCTGTCCTGTGTGGAACCACCACCTGGTGGCAAAGAGCTATGTGTGCCACCGCAACCTTTAAAAGTGATGAAGCGTTTCTCTATGCGGTGATACCATGAGGAGGATATTGGCACTCTTAGGGCTGTTGGTAGTGCCATTTGCCTTTGCAGCCACACCAGTAACGGTAACAACCGGTGCACCGCAGACCTATACCACTACATCCACCCCTGGTTCTGTGGATGTAAACGCGGGTTATGTGATAGAAACCAACGTTACAGTAGAAACGGTAACCCAGTGGTGGACAGGTACCTACGGTAATGTGAACGAAACAGTAGTGCTTGGAGCAGGTACCAGCAAGTTCTTCGTATGGAACCTGTCAACACTAACAGGATATGTATACTTTACAACAGCATCATCTGTAAACTTTGCAGACTTGAACATAAACGTGTCTACAACAGATGTAAACGCAGCAATAGCTTCTATTACATCCACCAGCTGGACACCGAGCGCAGACGAGAACTTTGAGGCAACCTTTGCAAACACCGATACTACAGGTACATACTGTAGCATTGCAAACGCCAAGTACGTATTAACATTGGACAACACACCTGCTGCGGTGTGGCCAACCTGTGCCTACAAGGAGAACGCAACGGGAGCACTAGTGTTTGAGGCAAAGATCAGGCAGGACCAGGCGGCATTTGATGGTAGTACCGTAGATTACCAGGCACTATTGCCAGCAGTTGTGGAGAGCGGTGCTGGAGGACTAGTATACTACGTGTGGAAAGGTTAATGATTAGCCCCATCTTTTCCCTTTTTATATTTTGTTTCTCTAAACATATGGGTTGATGAGGTGGATCCTGCTCTTCCTGTTGCTACCACTTGTGTGGAGTGCAAATATAAACATCTCTAATTCTGCTGATTGGCGCTTTGCATATATATTGGGTTACTATTCCTTCGTCGGAGGGGATTACTTCTATGGATTAGACAGTCAAGCAACTGCAAGGGAGGTGTTTCCATATCTACCTTCTGAGAGAGAAAAACAGACCGATACAGTAACCATTTTTTCTGATAGAAACCCTATAATGGATAACTATGATACATTTCTTAGGGGAATGGGTTTTAGAAACGTAAGAACAGAGGTCTATAGAGACTTCGACGAACTAACTCAGACTCTTTTCCAAAGGTACGGGCCCTTTGAGTGCTATGTAATAGTGGCTGATGGGGGTGGGGAGTGGGCGTATGCAGGCTCTGCATTGGCAGCTAGGTATAAATGTGCTCTGTTCATAGCTAACACAGATACCATAGATACAATTACATCCCTTGTGCCTAAGGATGGAAATATTATTATCATAGGGTATGCTGGAAAACGGCTGAAAGAGACTTTTCCCAATGCTATCATAATAAACACTGGTAACAGAGCAAAGGATACGGTGGAGGTGGCAAGGATCCATTCAAAGAAGCCAGCTACTGTGTACCTGGTGTCTGGCATGTACCTCTACTTACCAGGACATTACAAAGATCCTGCGGTATGGACAGGGGGAGGATCCATACCTATACTAGCAGCCTACCCAGATGAGCTTCCCGAGCCCGTGAAGGATTATATACTTAAGAGTGGCGTAAAGTTCGTGGGTTTTTACGGGGCAGAGCTGTATGATCTATATGGAAGAGAAAGGGAGGAGCTATCAAAGGAGGGTGTCAAAGCTCTTGTATTTACAACTTTAAAGTTCAGAAATGTGCCAACAAGGGATCCAAACAAAGAATACCCGCCTAATGTGTTGTTCATGCCTGGTGGGGATGTATTTGTATCTCTAGAAAGGGTAAATGCCTTAGCTGAGGGGAAGATCCTGTTCCGCTTCAGGAACACAGGGAAAGGGATAGTATATCTCATGCCCCTTATTGTAAATGTGAAGTGTGGTGGGGAGGAGGTGCCCATCTCCCTCCCTGAAGAACCTCTCGTCATACTACCGGAGAGCGTATACATATGGGAGGTAAGTACTCAGCCCTTACCTTCCACGGGCTGTGAAGTGTACTTTGAAGGCAGATACGGTCCTGATAAGGATAGGATGATGTTTGATTACAATACTACTCTTGGTTTTATGCCCGAAAAGATAGAGGATCCCTCTACCCTTGAAGTGAAGAGGGTACTATACTCTCCACGTTTGAAAGCCTTTGTAATATACGTATCTAATCCATCTTCAGTGAAGGTATACGCCTATCCCTCTTTGAAGGGAGTGCTGGTGGATGGTATACCGACAGATTTTTCTGGGAGGATGGGGGTAGTACCTCCCAATGGAGAAGGAAAGCTGTATGTAAAGGCAGAACTATCAGATGCCGACATCATAGATAACCCAACCGTAAAGGTTATGATACGCTATGGAAAGCGGGCAGACCTTCCCATTAAGCTGTTGGAGGGGGAGTTTAATCTAGAGAAAGAAACATTCACCGATGTAGTTGTGGAGCTTATACAGGAGAACTTTGTGTTGGTAACAGCTATCGTAGTGTTAATATTAGTGATTCTCCTTATTCTACGGAGACGATGATGTGGTTACTACTCCTGCTTCCCCTTGCCTTTGGGGCTTCCCTTGACGTAAATGCAGGCTATGTTATAGAGTCGAACCTACTTATTGAGGCAAATTTGACGGATACTAGCTGGCTTGGAATATACGGCTATGTAAACAGTAACCTCGAGAAAAAAGATTATACCTACTACATCTCACCCCTTGCGGCCGTTATAAACCTTAATCCTCCCAACGAGGTGAGGGTGGCAGACCTCAATCTTTATAACTCTGTAGAGTACCCGAGGAGTAGTATTCAGTGGTATGCCATCGTGTCTCCTTCGGGGGATGTCAACCTCTATGAGTTGAATGATGCCTGTGATAACAATGTTGATGATTTGCTTGAAGGAAACTTTACCCCAGACACCCTTCCATCTCTTACCTATGATAAGAACACTTTCATAGTGGTGAATGATAGAAATCTGTGTGCATTGTACGCAGAAACATCCTTTGGAAAGCGTATCTATCTACTTGAGTGGAACGGGGAGCCTGTGTACCTATCCAAGATATCAGACTTTAATCTTGGAGGGACGGTTTATAACTTTGCATTCCTCATAACTGTTCCACCCCAACTTTACCTATATTTGGCAAGGGAAAATATTATATGTGGAGATCTGGTGTGCGATCCGGGAGAGACAAACTGTTCAGACTGTATAAACCTTGAGATAAACGTGTCTCCCGATTCCAAGGAAGCAAATATAGGCACCTCTGTTACATATACCGTAACCCTTACAAATAACGGCAATTCTGATCTACTTGTCTCTCTCTCCCTTAGGGAGATAACAGCCCCGGGTACTTATGCCGCATCCTTCTCCGAAACCAATGTTACTGTTCCCGCCGGAGATGTCAGGGCTGTAAGTCTTGTGATCGGAGCCTCCGATCCTGGTACATATGGTTTCGTGGTGGAAGGAAATGTAAGAGGGGTTTCTATTACCTCCAATGAGTTTGTACTCGTAGTTGTATCTCCCACGCCTGAGGAAACTACGGAAGAGGGGGGTGGCGTAGTAGAAGAGAACGCTCCCACTTCTACCGAAGAGAATCTAGCCCCCATACTAACCCCAAGAGGATATTATATACCCTGGATGGGTTGTATATCCTACATAAATGTTTTTTCTCCGGACGTGGTTGAGGTGGGAGTGGACGAAAATGTAACGGTATCTGTAATCGTGCAGAATGCTGGTACATGTGAAGAAAACATTATATTCTCCGTAGAGGGCTATGATAGCTACTTTGTAGATGAAAACAGCTTTTCTCTATCTTCGAAGAGTGCTAAAACCTTAGATGTGGTATTCACAGGAGAAAAACAAGGAGTTTATGAAGTAAAGTTGAAGGCAAAGGGATTCTATACCTCTACAAGGAAGATGATTCTAAGAGTGGTGGGAAAACAGGTTATAGAAAGGGGATGTATCTCAAAGCTTATGTTTATGACACCAGATGTGATGGAACTGGTGGAGGGCGAGGAAATAAACGCTGCTGCAGAGGTGAAGAACGAGGGTACCTGTTTAGAAGATGTGGAGATTAGGCTCATAAAACAGTCCATGGGAACGGAGGTACTGTTGGACAGGAGAGACATCAAAATCCCTCCAGGTGAAAGATACATATACAGACCACCTCGTCTGGCAACCGGAGAATATAAGCTCTATCTTTCGTCTGGCCCTCTAAAGGATGAAGTGTCCATTGTTGTGCGACCCAGATCTGTTGTCACTGGAGTGGCTGAGGAATTGTTGTTGAGAAGCAGATTTGCGGTACTAATACTTATGATAGTGGTACTGTTGGCAGCCCTGTCCTATCTTAGAAGTAGGTACCTTTCCTCATAGGTTTAAAATAGAACGGAGCGTAATGTATGCATGCCGAAAGGGGTGTTGCTGCTCGTATTTTTACTACTAATAGGTGGTATTTACTACTTCTTTCTCTCCTCTCCTCCAAAGGAGATAACACCCCCATCCATCATCCTGTCCCCTGTGGTTGAGGAGGGAGTAGTGGGACTGGATGGGAAGATAAAACTAACAGGTGATGGAGAGTATAGGGTGGAAGGGAGGGTATACATCTCCTCCAATGGTATAACATTGAAGGAAGAAGAGATTAATACCACGCTAAAGGGACCCACAGACTATCCGATTACTCTGCCTCCCACAAGGGTGGAGGGAAAGGCAACGGTTGGAGCAGATATCACGGTTAAGGGAGATACAATTTTACGTATAAAGGAAGAGGTGCCTGTAGAGATGCCACATCCTATCTATCTAACCATTCCTCCTTCCTTCTCCATATATCCAACCTCTGTTTCTCCCACAGAGAATGGATACGACGTAACTCTTAGGGTTGAACTATCCAATCCCAATGAGGAATCCCTCGATATTAAGGATGCAAAGGTAAAAGTGGAAGACAGTACCTATAATGTTTCCATTTCGAAGCTTGATGGAAACGAGCGCAAGCACTATGATATACCAGTTTCCATAGATGGAAATACACTATCTGGGGAGCTTTCTCTATCATATTCGATATCTGGAAAGAAAAGAACGGTAGTTTATAACTTTTCCCTGTCCTTTCCTCCTTTCAGTCAGCAGAGGCCCCTGTATAGATTGAGCTATTCTATTACATCCCTTTCGAATGAGGGAGTAAAGCTGAGGATAAAGCTCTTCCTAAAGAACGAGGGAGCCCTTCCTTATACGGCAAAGGATCTGAGGATAAAGATTAGGGGTAAAGATGGTATCGTAAAGGAAGTTAACCTAGGAAATGTTACTATTCCACCTCTTTCGGAGAAGAACATTACAAAAGATGTTAGTGCGGTACCTCTTTTGATCGGCGGGAGTATAGAAGTGTACGAGGGTGATGAAAGGGTTGTATCTGTTCCCTTGGAGCTGGTGTCTTCTGATCTTATCAAGCCTCCATCGGTGGAAATAAACATAGAGGAGGTCAACGGAACCGGAGCGGATAAGGTGCATCTCATCATAACTAATACCAACGATTTTAACATCAATGTAAAGGATGTAGACATAGCTGTATATAGGGGTACCACGAACCTTACATCAGACTTCTCCTCCTCGCCTGTGGAGATTGACGATAAACATACATTTACCGCTGAGACTACCTTCCTTTCAGGTCTACTAAAGATCGTAGTGAAGTACACTTATGGTCTTGAGAGCTTAGGTCTCTGGTTCAATGAACAGATTACTACTTACTATAGAGCCTCCTGAGCAAATCCCTGTTGAACTCTTCAATCTCCTTCCTTGTCATGAGCTTTGATATGAGAGATACATAACCCTGTACCATTCCAGCCGCAAGCAATGCTGCCCTCTGTAAATCTCCAGGATCTATCTGAAGGTTTTCTGTGGTAAGAACTTCTATTACGGTGGGGCCGTAAAAGAATATGAAGTAGAAAAGGGACTCTATGTTAGGAAAGTCTACAGTAACATCTATATGTCCATAATAAGATCCGGTTTCCTTATCCTGCTCTATGTCTGATACTGCCACCTTCTTTACGTTAAAGTCCTTCTTTAATCCTTCTACAATTTCCTCTAAGCTCCTCTTTAGGAGAGACTCGTCCACAGATTCAACCTCTATAATACCGTGAACCAATAATTTTTCCGGTTCCTCTTCGAGGGCTACCCTTATATGGGGAGCCAGTGCATACTTTGGAGGGGTACCCTCCTTTACAATGAGTCTCATCTTCAGCATCTCCTTCAGCGCATCCATTACGTCATGAATGTCCTTGTTTAGCCTCTCTGCTATCTCTTCGGCTGTTAACTTCTCCTTTGCCAGTAACAAACCTATCTGTTTTTGTAATTCTTCCATGCATATAGTGAGAGGCTTAAAGCCTTTGAATGGAATGTATTGTTTCATGGAGTATAACCTTCCCTATCTATCATCTAGTGTAATGAAATACGCATCATTTTTACCTCCAGGAGACATGGGAACCCTTTTGCTTGGGATGATTTTGGCTGTGGCCGCTATTGTGCTTGTGTTTATCCTAAAGAGAGTGCTAGAAAACCTTGTAATAGGAGTAATTGGGTTTCTACTACTAAAATTTGTACTGGGTGTAAACATACCGCTTATACCAGGTCTCATTATATCTCTGGTCTTTGGTTTAGGAGGATTGGCAGTACTTCTCATCCTTCATTTCTTTGGTGTCCTATGATTTTACCACAAGGCGGTTGTAGAGAGAGGAAGAACCTACTTTTAAATCATGCATTCCAAATAAAGGCATGCACGTAGTGTGGATCAAGGATGTAAGGAAGGATGATGTATCTCTTGTTGGCGGGAAGGGAGCAAACTTAGGAGAATTGATAAACGCAGGCTTGCCTGTGCCTCCCGGATTTATAGTTACGTCCGAGGCATTCTTCGAATTTTTAAAAGAAAGTGGTTTAGGGGATAGAATTTATCCTCTTCTTGATGAGGTTGATGTAGAAGACACAAAACAGCTCCAAGAAGTGTCAAAACAGATTATGGGAATGATAGAGGAGGCTACTATTCCCTCCCACATTGCTAGAAGTGTTTCCACCTTCTATAGAGGGCTTTCCAAAAAATATGGAAGAGGAAAGGATGTGTGGGTCGCTGTAAGATCCTCCGCCACGGCAGAGGATCTGCCAGAGGCATCCTTTGCAGGTCAGCAAGCAACATTTCTCTTTGTTAGAGGAGAAGAGGAACTTCTGAAGCATGTAAAAAAGTGCTGGGCATCACTGTTTACGGCAAGAGCTATATACTACAGAACAAAACAAGGATTCCCCCATAGAAAGGTAGGTATAGCTGTGGTGGTTCAGAAGATGATAAACTCAGAGGTTTCTGGGGTAATGTTTACAGCCCATCCAGTTGATGGCTCTCCTAAAATAATTATAGAGGCTGCTTGGGGACTGGGAGAAGCTGTTGTATCGGGAAGAGTAACCCCGGATGAGTATGTGGTGGACAAGGAATCTATGAAGATTCTGGAGAAGAGGGTAGCAGAGCAGGATATTATGATAGTACAAAAGCCAGAGGGAGGAACAGAGGAGGTAAAGGTTCCTCCGGAGAGGAGAAAGGTTCAAAAGCTGCCAGATGAGAAGATTCTGGAGTTGGCGGAAATAGGAAAGCGCATAGAGGAACACTATTCATTCCCTCAGGATGTAGAGTGGGCCCTAGAGGAAGGAACCCTCTATATTGTACAGTCAAGGGCTATTACTACCATAGGAAAGAAGGTGGAGTCTAATACTACAGCGGAGGGAGAGCCTGTTTTGAAAGGGTTGCCTGCATCGCCCGGAATAGCCACCGGAAAGGTTAGGATAGTGCTGGATCTCTCCGATCTCTACAAAGTCAAGGAAGGGGATATACTTGTTACTACCATGACATCCCCTGATATGGTACCTGCCATGGAGAGAGCTGCTGCTATCATAACGGATGAAGGAGGAATGACGTCTCATGCAGCCATTGTATCGAGGGAACTTGGTATTCCGGCGGTGGTAGGGACAGGTAATGCAACCAAAATACTGAGGGATGGCGAAGTTGTTACTGTGGATGCGTATAAGGGTGTTATATACAGAGGGAAGGTTGAGAAGGAGGATGTGGAGAGGAAGAAGCAGGTGGAAGTGATAAGAAGTGCCATTGCACTACCTACTGCCACCTTGGTGAAAGTTAACGTGGCACTACCTGAAGCAGCTGAGAGAGCTGCCCAAACAGGTGCGGATGGAGTAGGACTGTTACGAGCTGAACATATGATAACGGCCACAGGTAAACACCCCGCTTGGTTTGTGTACAATGATAAATTGGAGGATCTTGTGCATGCAGTTTATAAGGGTATAAAAGTTGTCGCCTCTAAGTTTCATCCAAAACCTGTATGGTATAGGACATTTGATGCCAGAACAGACGAGTTTAGGCATTTGAAGGGAGGAGAAAAGGAACCAGAGGAAGATAATCCTATGTTGGGGTGGCATGGCATAAGGAGATCCCTGGAACAGAAGGAAATACTCTCCTCAGAGTTCGAGGCCATAAAGATGTTATACGAGGAGGGAATGGATAACGTAGGTGTTATGATACCCTTTACCATTTCCGTAGATGAATACATTGCTACAAAGAGGATTGCAAAAAAGGTAGGTCTTATTCCCCATAAAATGGTAGATTTTGGTATTATGGTGGAGACACCTGCAGCAGCCCTCACAATAAAGGATTATATAAGGGCAGGTATTGACTTTTTATCCTTTGGAACAAACGATCTTACCCAGTTAACACTAGGTATTGACAGAAACAATGAAAGGATCCAACATCTCTTTAACGAGAAGCACCCCGCCGTTTTGAAACTTATCAAATATGTGATAGAGCATGCAAAACCACATGGAGTGGAGACATCCATTTGTGGTCAGGCGGGTTCCGATCCAGAAATGGTGAGAAAGCTGGTAAGAATGGGAATAGATAGTGTTTCCGCGAATATTGATGCCGTCCAAAAGATAAGAGAGGTTGTATATAGGGAAGAAAGAAGAATAATGTTGGAGGCTGCCAGAAAGCTCTAACCTTCTAACACAACTACTTCCACCCCTTCTGGAGGCTTCTGTAGTATTTTCTTCACTCCTACAATCTTTTTTACCCCTCTCCCCTTTGCGAGGGAAGCTAGTCTGCTTGTTATGATGCCATCCATAACTATGGTATGTATGTTTTCTGCTTCTTCTAGCGTATTTTTTAGCTCTCTTACCATGGTTTCCCCTATTACGTTTCCTTTTTCATCTATTAACAGAGCCTTTAGAGTACCCTTTATCTCTTTTAGTTTTTCAATCAACGGATCAGCCTCGGAGGGTTCCTCCCTTTTCTCTACTGGTGTCTTTCTTCTGAGTGCTTTGAGTATCTCTTTCTGGGTGAGTTCTTCCACTTCTTTTCCATCGGGAGCCCTTGCAATATAGTCTACATCCATGTTTTCTAGTGCCATCTTTATGATTAGATCTCCCCCTCTGTCTCCGTCTACAAAGAGTGTTACCACCTTTTTCTTTGATAGCTCCTTCAGTGTATTGGGCACCCTGTTTCCATTCATTGCAATTACATTTCTTATGCCGTGTTTGAGAAGGTTAAGCACGTCGGCTCTGCCTTCCACCACTATTATTTCCTCTGATTCATCTATCTCTGGGCCAGCTGGTAGCTTATCTTCCCCATACTCTACAATCTCAGCCTTTCTCAGCTCTTCCTTCACCTGATTAATGAATTCCTTTGAGTCTGGAATTTCTTCCTCCATCATCCTCCTTAGGAGCTCCTTGGCCCTCTCTACTACATACCTTCTCTTGGATGATCTCACATCCTCTATCTTTTCTACCTTCATGGAAGCCTCTGTTGGCCCTATCCTATCGATGGTCTCTAGAGCAGCGGCTATTATGGCTGTTTCTACCATGCCTAGTCCAGAGGGTACTATTACCTCTCCTACAGTGGATCCATTCTTTCTCTCTAGCTTAGCCTCGATCCTTCCTATTCTTCCCGTTTTTTGTAGCTCTCTAAGATCAAGTTCCTCTCCTAGTAGACCCTCGGTCTGACCGAAAATGGCTCCTATGACGTCTGGCTTTTCTACCATGCCCCTTGCCTCTAACCTTGCCTTTATAAGGTACTTTACGGAATCTACGTAGATCTTCCCCATTAACATCACCTCCCTTAACATCTTCCACATGTTTTACCCCAAATATTGCATAGAAACGCCTCCTGAGGCGTTCATCAACTCTTATATCCATAGAAAGCAGGAGCATACGCATGCTCCTATTGAGTTCCTCCCCCCTTCTATCCATATCTGTTAGTATTACTGCTCTTCTTATGCCCATGTTGTATAGCATCTCCGCAAGTTCTGGCAGCCCCTTTGCATCCTTCAGTGTTACAATCCTTCTGATTCCTAACTCTCTTAATGCCTCTCTATCCCTCTTGCCCTCTACCACTATGCAAAAGTCCTCTCTTGTATCTGATAGTTCTTCCAGAAGTTTTTCCATTTCTGTTAGCATGAGGAACACCACAGGGGGAGGTGTGCTGCGCCCTGTTGACCGGTGTTCATGTCATCCGCCGGCCACCCGGGGCGCAGCTATTTAGGTATTGGGCACCAAAGGATTTAAAGGTGAGTGGTGTGTACCGCAAGGGTGTGAGGGCTGAAAGAGAATTGGTGGATATGCTGTGGAGAAAGGGGTTTGCGGTGGTTAGAGCAGCTGGATCAGGAAACATGTACTCCCCAGATGTTATAGCTATAAAAGATGGAAAAGTGTTAGCTTTTGAGTGTAAAAGCTGGAAGAGGGAAGAGGTATACATTGAAGAAGATCAGTTTAGAAAGATGAGTGAGTGGCAACGAAGGAGCGGTGCCCTTCTTTACATTGCATGGAAGTACCCAAGAAAGGGATGGTTATTTATACCGTTTTCCCTCTTGAGGAGGAGAGGAAGTAAATATGTTATATCTTGGGAGGAGGGGAAGCTATTGGGCAGAAATGTTCTTTAGCCAGTCATAGGTTTTACTCAATTCTCCCCTTTGAAACCTTCTTAAAAGATCTATGGCAGCTCTTCTCTCATCTGGGATACCACCCCTCAGGAAAAATCCTTTCTCCCTTGCATACTCCTCAAGATCTTTATGGGGAAGCTCTCCCATGGCATGAAGGTTAGTTAGGAGGATATGGGCTGCAAGCTCTGGATTCTTGGAGGAGGAGGGGTCCTTTCCCCCCACCAATAGTAGAAAAGTTTCGTCCCTGTTTTCTACGACTCCCGGTGTGTCAATAAGGAAAACGTCTCTTGATAGGCGAACCAGTTGTTTTCCCCTTGTAAATCCGGGCCTCGGAGATACCCCAGATACGTGTCTGCCTACAAGTACATTTATAAGGGATGATTTTCCCACGTTTGGATACCCCACCACTCCCACATATGTGGGTTTGTGAGTCCTTCTCTCCTTTATGGTATTTCTGAGTATCCTTGTGCCCCATCTTTCTTTAGTGGATACAAACACCGTAGGAAAATCCTTTGAAAGGATTTTTTTCCAGCTCTCTGCATATTCTTTTGGAATGAGATCAGCCTTGTTCAAAACAATTATAAGGGGTTTTCCCGTTCTTTCTGCATAGCGTTCCACCATCTTTACCCTTGTAAGGTCGGGAAACCTTGCATCCACCACCTCAAGGATGAGATTGCTGCGTGAGAGTACCTCCCTTAATACCTTCATAGTGATGTTTAAGTGATATAATTGCTTTAAGGCCCCGTGGCCTAGCCTGGATAGGGCGTCGCCTTCCGGAGGCGAAGGTCGGGGGTTCAAATCCCCCCGGGGCCGTTAACCCTGCACTTTTTAATATCACAGCCGCAATTATACACCTATGAACACCATCATCTCACCCCTTCTCATTCTCCTCATCGTAGTAGCCTCCTCCCTCTTCCTCTACAACACCGTCATCTCCTCTCTCCAACCCATCCAGTCCACCCCCTCCTTCACACCCCTCCTAGTAGAAGAATACAAACAGGAGGG
>WANZ01000001.1 GCA_015521515.1 Candidatus Iainarchaeum sp. | reverse complement strand
GCCTTGTAGAGTGCTATAGAGAGGGAAAGCAAGCCGTTACCTCCCAGTTTATCCCTCTTCTCGATGAGCTCCTCCTCCACCTCGAGAGGATCTATGTCACCCCTAAGGGAGGATAGAATACGCTTTAACTCCTTTATACTTTCTTCTATACCGCCTTTCGGATAGGGGGAAACCTCATACTTGCTCCTTGACGTTCCAGAAGGAGCACTTCCTCTTACACCATTTATCTCCACCTCTATTGCCTCTTCTCCTTTGGAGTTCAGGATCTTCCTCACCTTCCACTTTCTTACCCTCATGAATAAAGTTACTTTATCACCCAATATAACCATGCACCTTTGGATACCCCTAAGAATGGTGGAGGAGATGGAGGGAAGGGTTGTGGTGTGGGGAGTGGTGGTGAGGAAGTTTGTAGGAGAGAAAAGTATTATGCTTATTCTTGATGATTTTACAGATACTGCGGTGGTCATAACCTCTCCAGAAACAGAGGTGGAAGAGGGAGATGTGGTGAGAATTATAGGAAGGATAAGAAGTGGAGAAAAAGGGAAGCGTATCTTTGCAGATGTTATAAAAAAGATAGATACGGAGGAGGAGTTGATACATAGATTAAAGAACCTTCAAACCTTTAAGCGTCTGCTGGAGGGGGAAGAGGTACAGGTTGTGGATTTAAAATGAGTTGGGTACATCACCCTTTCTGTGATGGGCTACGAGGAGCTCCTTGAACGCGCATATAAGCTACTTCCAAAGAAGGTGATGGAACCCAGTAGGTTTGAGATGCCAAAGGTGAAGGTAGAATACCACGGAAAGGCAACCCTTATTACGAACTTTAAGGCTATTGCCTCCCAGCTAAGGAGAGATGTGAAGCACCTTGCCCGCTTCTTCTCCAAAGAGTTTGCCACCTCCGTTTCCATAGAAGGAGAGCGGCTGAGGCTAAAGGGAAGGATAGGCATCTCTGCCCTTCAGAAGAAGCTAGAAGACTACGTAAATACATATGTACTGTGTCCCATGTGTAAAAAGCCAGATACACACTTTACGGAGATGTACGGGGTTACAGTGTTAAAATGTGAAGCTTGTGGTGCCATTAATCCGGTTCCGGAGTTGTGAGAATGTTTAGTTACAAGGTTATTCGCACTCCGGAGGTGACTCTAATAAATATATGTGATGAGGAACTGTTAGGAAGGGAGTTCAGAGAGGGAGACATAGTTCTGAGAATAACACAGTCCTTTTATGGGGGAGAGAAGACCAAAAATATAGAGGGACTTCTTAGAGAGGGAGACATCATCTCCCTTGTAGGGGAGCGTGCCATCTCCACCGCAGTAGCATTGGGATACGTAAAGTGGAATGCGGTAAAGAGAGTAGATGGCATCCCCTTTGTAAACATCTATAAGTTATAAACCCTTGGCCCCATTAGTTGAAGAGATGGAACAGGAGATTGATGTAAGGAAGATTAGGAAGCCAGACCCTTCACAGGAAGAGATGTTCGCTATAGTAGACCAAAAACTAGGAGGTAACCACGTACATGTAATATGTGAGGACGGAAAGGAAAGATTGGGGAGGATTCCTGGGAGATTTAGGAAAAGAGTGTGGATTAACGTGGGAGACGTTGTTATATGCAAACTGTGGGAGTACAGAAAGGACAGGTGCGATATTGTTCATAAGTACACCAAGACAGAGGCAGAAAAACTACGCCAGGAAGGCTATCTAAAAGGGCTTGAAGAGTGGTTGGATATGCTATGAGGCTGGAAGAGTATGAAGAATTGGTTGGACGGTTATTGGAAGGTATAAGGGATGCAGATACAAGAAAGGCATATAATGAGGTGTTTGATGCAGACACTGTCAGAACCCTTCTAAAACTCAGGGATGCGGGATACTTCAAGGAATTGGGGGGAGTTATTTCTACAGGGAAGGAAGCTAACGTATTTTATGCATATGATAGGGGTGGAGAACCCCTAGCAGTAAAAATATACCGTATAAACACCACGGAATTTAGACATATGTGGAAATACCTGGAGGGAGATCCAAGAATAAGGATTGAAAGACGTAATAGAAGAAGTATTATCTTTACGTGGGCAAGGAGAGAGTTCAAAAACCTATCTCAAGCCCTAAATAACGGAGTAAACGTGCCTACTCCTCTTGTTCATAGAAAGAACATACTTATCATGGAATACATAGGAGATGAGGAGCCAGCGCCCCTCCTAAAAGATAAATATCCAGAGAGGGCGGAGCAGTTCAGAAACGAGCTACTACAATCCCTAAAGAACCTGTACTTCTCTGCTGAAATTGTACATGCAGACTTAAGTGAGTATAACATACTAAACTTTAGAGATATTCCATATATTATCGATATGGGCCAATCAGTTGGATGGGATCACCCCTTTGCCTATGAATTCTTTAGAAGAGACATGGAACAGCTATCAAAAATACTTAGAAAGCTTGGGATGAGTGTTCACACATCATACGACGCAGAGAAGTTGCTGAGAGAAATGTGATGGGCCCGCCCGGATTCGAACCGGGGACCTCCTCCTCGTCAAGGAGGCGTCATAACCGGGCTAGACCACGGGCCCTCCATATGGGATTCCGCCCCTATTACTTCGACTGGCAGCCTCCTATTAACAACGTCCCAATAGATTTATATTCTATGCTTGGCCCAATCATGGGTGATGGAGGAACTTGTTGAACTTGCAAGAAAGATAGAGGGAAGGAAGATTCTGCTCCAGGTACCCGAAGGACTGAAGCACCATGTAGATGAAATGGTGGATGTTCTAACAAAGATGGGAAAAGAAGTATTTGTAGATATAGATCCTACCTATGGTTCCTGCGATATTAGGGTTAATGAGGCAAAGCAGGTAGGTGCTGATGTTATTATACACGTTGGTCATGCTCCCATGCTAAAGCTGCCAAATGTATACTATGCGTACTGGAAGAAGGGAGCAAATGTAGATGCAATAAGGGAGACTGTAAAACAGCTTGTAAAGGATAGGATAGCATGTTTGGTGTCGTCTGTAAACTATGCGTGGATTTTAGATCACCTAAGGGATATTAGGGGTGTAAAAATAGGAAAGGGAGGGTGGAGGATTCCTGTGGAAGGTGCGGTGGTGGGATGTGATACCACAGCTTGCAATGTGGATGCTGATATAAACATCTTTGTGGGGGACGGATACTTCCACCCTCTTGCTGTATGGGTGAACACAAGGAGGAGAACATTCCTCGTGTATCCTGACGGGAGGTTTGAGGAGGTAAGTTTTGAGGGTGTTATCAGGAAGAGACTTGCTATTATAGGATCCGTAGAGGGTAGAAGGGTGGGCATTATTGTTTCCTCAAAGTATGGGCAGAATAGAAGGGAGTTGGCAGAGGAGCTTTACCATCTATCTAAGAAGCGTGGATACACTCCATCCCTCTATGTTTCAGACTATTTGGAGCCCTCCTACCTCATGGGGCTAAGGGATGACTTCTTTGTGTATACTGGGTGCCCAAGGGTGCCTATAGATGATATGGAAAGGTACGATAAGCCCATTCTAACACCAGAGGAGTTTCTGTACAAACTGGGTGTATTGAAGGAGTATAGAATAGGATGGATTACACGGGTTCCGCCACAAGGTGACGAGGCGTAACCTCCCTAATCTTTACGTTGGCAAAGCTTCCAATCTCTCCCCCCTTAACCATTACAAGCCTATAGTTCTGCATCCTCGCCCTGTTCCATCTACTCTTCTCAGTTATGAGTACCTTCACCTCCTTTCCCAGAAGGGGTGAATAACGTTTCATAGAAACCCTCTCATGTACCTCTGTAATGATCTTGGACCTCCTCTTTTTCTCGTTCGATGAAACCTGGCCCCTGAAGGAGGCAGCAGGGGTGTTTATTCTTGGAGAAAAACGGGATATGTTCACCACATCTATTTCCAGCTCCTCGATGAGTCTTACAGTATCCAGAAAGGCCTCCCAGTCCTCTCCAGGGAATCCCACAATGACATCTGTTTCTATGAGCGCAGATGGATAATACTTTCTTATTTTCTTTACTAACTCTCTGAACTCCTCCGAGGTGTATTTTCTTCCCATGAGCGAAAGAATTCTATCATTTCCTGACTGTACAGGCAGATGGAAGAAGGTGAACAGTCGTTCATCCCTAAACAGTTCAAGGTACCCCTCATCTATGAGTGCAATAGCATGCTCGGGGCTCATCATCCCTACTCTTATCCTGTAATCACCTTCTACCCTATCAAGAATATTGTTTAACAACTCTACAAGGGATGTTCCTATATCCCTCCCATAGGTGCCTGTATCTTGGCCTGTAAGTCTAATTTCCTTTGCTCCACCTATTACGGCCTGCTCTATTTCCTTTATGATGGACTCTGGAGGGAAGGATGTTGTCCTTCCTCTTGCAAAACGGGTGGCACAGAAAGTACAAGCACTAAGGCATCCCTCCTCTATGAATACAGAGTGATACACACTGCCTTTATACTCCCTGCCAGTCTTTATGGAAGGTATCTCTATACCCAGTACTTTACTTAGCTCCCTGTACTTTCTTGGCCCGAAAATGTGTTTTACGCCTAGTTCTCTAATTCTATCAGGATTTACATCGGCTAAACATCCTACAACAACAAGTTTGTCCTTTGGGAGTTTCCTTATGCGGGATATCATATGCTCTTCAGTTTTTGTTTTGACTGCACAAGTGTTTAGAAGCACCAGCTCCGCATCGTGGGGAGAGTATACTCTCCTATAGCCTGCCCTTTCCAGGGCGGAAGAAAGTATCTCCCCATCCACCTGATTGGCTGTACATCCATAGGATTCTATGTAGTAGGTCTTCACACTGTTAAGAGAAACGATACCTTTATTTTTCTCTCGCCACAATGTAATGGGCTAGCTGCCTGAACAGCTCTCTATAGTCATCCTTTATATTTAGCCTTTCTAGCGCTTCAAGGGATTTGTTTAGGTAATCCTCAGCCATGATGTTTGCATACTCCAACGCTCCACTTCTTCTCATAATATTTCTTACTTCTTCAACTTCCTCCTCTGTAGAATCCTCCCTCCCTATTACATTCTCAAGGAATGCTCTATCCTCTCTGCTTGAGTGGTTCCATGCATACCAGAGGAGAAGAGTTCGCTTCCCCTCCTTTATGTCAGAGTCTGCAGGCTTACCTGTTACATTTGGATCCCCAAATACACCCAGAATATCGTCCTTTATCTGGAAGGCTATCCCCAAATTTAGAGCAAACTCCTTGAACGTATCTTCCTGTTCCCCGGCAAGTATAGCTCCTATTCCTAGGGGTCCATAGAAGGAATAGTATGCTGTTTTGTAGAGATATATGTTGAGTATATCCTTTTCAGAGACTGCGCTTATGGGTGTGAAAGAGAGGGATACGTCAAGTACTTGACCTCTGTTGGTGTATTCATCTATCTTGGAAAGGAAAGAGACAATCTTCCACTTTGTCTTGTCTGGAATGTCAATGTCCTCCAGCAACCCCACCATACGGGCCCTTACTATATCTCCTGCCAATATGGCAAGGGAAAATGCCTGATGGGTCGAGACAACACCTGGAACTCTCTCCTCTAGGGCCCTCCAAACAGTAGGCTGACCCCTTCTTATCTCATCTCTATCTATTATGTCATCGTGTATAAGCAGATATGCATGTAGAAATTCCAGCAATCCAGAGACCTCTATCACGCTGGTGTCTGCCTCCTTTCCTGTAATGGACTCATAGGCCATAATAGCTATGATGGGGCGCAGTCTCTTTCCTGGAGAAAGAATGAAGCGGGCACTTTCCTTGTATATTATGTTATTAAATCTGTCCAATTCCTCTTCATCCATTGTTCTGGATAGAAATGCCTCTACTTTGGGCCTGTACTTTTCTACAAATGACTTTAGCATGGGGAGATGGATGTGGAGAATACTTTTTAACACACTATGCTAATGTCGACGTATGACGTATCTTCCTTCCGAGAGAAGGGAGAGGATGCTTTCAAGTATCATTCTTGCAACCCTTCGTGTGTTTACATTTTTACATCCTATTGCATGGGGGTGCCCTCCGCATCCCTTGGGGGCGAGGGTGGTGAGATCCACCTTCCTATGGAGAGAGGGCCCCACTCTGGCACTAATAAGCTTAGAGGAATACACCACAGCAACATCTGCACCCATTTCAATGAGCGCAGATGCAGAGCTACCTTCATAACTTCCTACATGAGACAGAACAGCCACATAATCGTTTACAGACCATATTTCTCCCCTTTTTAAGGCCTTTAGCCGTGCAATCTTCTCGGATAGGGGCTCTTTCCCTATGATAGAAAGTATATAGGAGGGGGTCTTGTCCTCCAATAGTTTGGAGAGGATGGAAAGCGTCTCTCCCTTTGCATTTTTAAGGAAAAAGGTGTCGTAAATGATGCCAGCCGCGAGTGCTATCTTTTCTTTAGGAGAAAAACCACCCCTCTCAAAGAGGCGGTATACAATCTCAGCGGATGAGCTGAAGTTTTCTCCCCCTATGAGGATACCGTTTATTTTGTTCTTGTGGTGATCGATAACGATTACCTTTCTCGCCTTTTCTATATCAATGGAAGGTACCATCTCCCTTGAAGACACATCCACAAGAATAACATCCCTACCTTCTACGTGGGGAGAAAGTTCATATTCTGTATCTAAAAATCTAATAAGGGATCTTCCCTCCCTTGAGAGGCTCCCATCAAAGGATGGTATAGTATTTAGTCGTCTTGCAACGACGTAAGCAGAACCCACTGCATCTGGATCTGCGTGGGTGTGCCCCACAACAACAGGGTCCTTTAGCTTGAGCAGGATACTATTGTCCAGCAGGTGGACCACCCTGTGCCTTCAGGGCTGCTTCTATCTTGTTCTTCAGCTGTAAAAGGGTATTCTGAAGAGCCTCTATTTTCTTCTCAAGGGACCTTATCTTTACGTTGAGCATCTCTTCCCTGTCTTCTAGCCACTTCTTTACCTCATCCCTATCCTTCTTAATAAGAATTGGTCCCACAAGTCTGTATACATCTCCTTCGCTGTTCTCCAGCTCCTTTTTTGCTTCTTCTATGAGAGACAACTCTAACTTCATGGAACCAACCTGGTTTATAAGGGCGTTTAGTTGGTTTTGTAGGGCTTGATACTGCACAAGGTCCTTCTGAACCTCTTCAGGCAGCTCCATGATAGAGTTTGAACCCATCTCATTAAATACTTTCCTCAAGGTGTGAGAGAAGAATAAGCAGTCTGATATACGAGTTTACGGCGGCCCGTAAAGCGGTAGGATCCTTTGCCTTTATGATGATCTTTCTGTCAGATAGTTCTGCTATAAACCGCTTTGAGTGTCCTATCTCAGGCTCTAGAGCTTTAAATACACTCTCTGGTCTCTTTAGCTCTTCAAGGATGATTGTTGCCTTAAACGGGTGGGTATCTGATTCCATCCTCTCACCCTAAATAGGGGCCCCACAATGTTTCCATT